>NZ_LR215031.1:0-300000 GCF_900660635.1 Mycoplasmopsis gallopavonis | reverse complement strand
TGCAGGAATTTTAGGTTATTTTGAATTAGTTAAAATTCAAGCAATTAGTGTTTTCGCAATAATTTTATGCCTTCCATTAATTGGGCTTTTAATCGCTTCTTTCTTTATCTACAACGCTACAATGGATCGATTAATTTGCTCAATTTCACTTGGTATTTTAGTTCTTTCTTCTATTTTGAACTTTTGAATAATTAAAAAGAAAGCTGACGCAATGCAATTTGAAAGTTCAAAAGAAGTAATTAAAGAAGGGATTTACTGAGGAACAAAATGTTATGTTCTTTATATGGAAATTGCATATTACTTAATTAGAATATTTGGTAAAAAATAAAAACTTAAAATTGAAACAAAATTGTTTCAATTTTTTTATATAAATTTCAATTTATTGTCTAAAAAAGTAGTTTTTTCGATTATCAAAAAATTAAAATCATAATTTTTATATAATTTAAAACATGAATAAAGATAAAATTAAAAACTTTTCAATTATTGCTCATATTGATCACGGAAAAAGCACACTTGCTGACCGGATTTTAGAATATACAGGAACTGTTGCACAACGTGATTTAAAAGATCAATTTCTTGATTCGATGGAACTTGAACAAGAAAGAGGAATCACAATCAAACTTAATGCTGTGCAACTTAAATACAAGGACTATACATTCCATTTAATCGATACACCAGGACACGTGGACTTTACTTACGAAGTTTCTCGTTCACTCGCAGCTAGTGAAGGGGCTCTTTTGCTTGTAGATGCTACACAAGGAATTGAAGCTCAGACATTAGCTAATGTTTATCTTGCAATTGAAAATAACCTCGAAATTATTCCGGTTATTAACAAAATTGATTTACCAAGTGCTAATGTTGAAGAAGTAAAGCGTGAAATTGAAGAAGTAATTGGTATTTCTGCTGAAAATGCAGTTTTAGTAAGTGCTAAAACAGGACAAGGTGTTAATGAACTTTTAGATGCAATTATTAAATACATTCCAGAACCTAAAAACGCAAATGATGATAAACCACTTAAAGCACTTATTTTTGATAGTTACTTTGATCCATATCGTGGTGTTGTTATGCTTGTAAGAATTTTTGAAGGTAAATTAAAACCTGGTGATAAATTTATTTTCATGTCAAGAAACAAAGAAGAACAAGATTATCATGTAATTGATCTAGGGGTTAGAAATCCACACGAAACTAAAAAGGATCATCTTGAAGCCGGTGAAGTTGGTTGAGTCTCAGCTGCAATTCGTGACGCCAAAGAAGTTAATGTTGGAGATACAATTACCCTCGCAAATAATCCAACAGATACACCACTTGCAGGTTATAAAAAAATGAAACCTGTTGTCTTTACAGGTTTTTACCCAATTGATACTAAAGATTATTCTCTTTTAAAAGAAAGTCTTGAAAAAATTTCTTTAAGTGATTCTTCAATTACATGAGAACAAGAAACTTCTAAAGCTTTAGGTTTTGGTTTTAGAGTTGGTTTTTTAGGACTCCTTCATATGGAGATTTTGCAAGAAAGATTAGACCGTGAATATAAAGTTGGGATTATTGCGACAGCACCATCTGTTGAATATTTAGTACACATGACTAATGGAGATATTGAAAAAATTTCTAACCCAACTTTATTACCTGATCGAACATTTATTGAAAAAATCGAAGAACCTTATGTTGAAGCTAGCATTTTTATTCCAAATGAATATATTGGAAATGTTATGGAGCTTTGTCAAAACAAACGTGGAACTTACAAATCACTTGACATGATTGATGAAAAGCGTTCAAAAGTTGTTTATGAATTACCTCTTGCAGAAACAATTTTTGATTTCTTCGATCGTTTAAAATCTAGTACAAAAGGATATGCTTCATTTGAGTATGAATGAATTGGATATCGTGAAAGCGATTTAGTAAAAGTTGATATTTTACTAAATGGTGATAAAGTTGATGCTTTTTCTATTATTACACACCGTGATAAGGCTTATGAATCTTCAAGAGAACTTTGTAAAAAACTCAAAGAAGCAATTCCAAGACAAAACTTTGAAGTACCGGTTCAAGCAACAATTGGTGGTAAAATAATCGCCAGAGAAACAATCAAAGCTTATCGTAAAGATGTTACTGCCAAACTTTATGGTGGAGATGTTACAAGAAGACAAAAATTACTTAAAAAACAAAAAGAAGGTAAGAAAAGAATGAAAAAATTAGGAACAATTGAAGTTCCACAAGAAGCATTCTTATCTATTTTAAAAACAAATATAGAAACAAAAGGATAAAAAATCTAAGTATATGAAAAATTCATGCTATAATATAAGCAATGCTTGTTGAAAAACAAGGATGAGATAACTATAAGTTATCACTGCTTGCGATATAACCCGCCTTTCGCATGATGATTAGTAGACACGATTAGGTAAACTAGGACAGAAAAAATTAACAATTTATTAAATTGGATAGCCCCATACTATATTCGTATGGGGTTTTTCAATTCAGACATGATTGAATTCTAAATTTATTGTATCAATGAACATAATTAGATATCACTTTTTCTAGTTCATTCAAAGTCATAGCTTTGATATTTAAATCTCTAATTAATTCAGTTTTTAAATTTGAAAATCAATATTCCACAACTCTATTATCTAAACTATTTCCTACTTTTGAAAGCGAAATTATTCCACCTTTATTTTGAATAAAACGAGAAAAATCATCAGATGTATAAGTTGAGCAATGATCTGAATGTAGTATAAAACTTTTTTCAAAATCAACATTTTCAAATGTTTTGTAAATTAATTTTGAATCATTAAATTTGGAAAGAGAAAAACTAATTATTTCTTTAGTTTTATGTTTAATTACTACTGAAAGATAAACATTATTGTTTATTGCATCTTTTGTCGCTGGAAGATATGTTACATCAGTAGCGTATATATTTCTGTTATATACATCATTATAATCTCTATTAACAATGTTTTCTTTTATGATAGATGTGTTCTTTGATTCTTTTAGTTTTTTTCTTTTTCTGACATTGCAAAATAAACCTAAGGCATTCATATATCTTCCTAGAGTTCTTTCGTTTATGTCTATTTTATAGTGCTTTAAGATAAAATATTTTAATTTTTGTCTACCATATTTAGATCTATTTTGTTTAAATGAATCAATAATCAAGTCTTGGTACTTTATTTTTCTGGATTTAATTCTAGGAGCAAAATTATTTCTTTTATGTTTGGATATTGTTTGTCTACAAAGATACAACAAAATAGCAAGTTTATACGAAGCCATATTAATATGTGATGCCTCTTGAACTTTTTCTGTTTTAAATTTATCTTTTGTAATTTCTCTATATCTTTTTGCAATTTCAATTAAATCTTCTCGTGTAAAAATGTTTCAATTTATATCTTGTTCTTTCGCTTTTCTTGACCTACCGGTTCCAGGCTTTCTTGGTTTTTTATTCATATTAAAATTATAATGTTTTAATATTCTTCGTAATCTCGCTTTCACATATTTATCTTTTGCTTTTGCACCATATTTATACATCAGTTCAATCGCATCCTTTTTACCTAATTGAAAAAATGTATTATAAATTTCTTTTTCTTGTTCTTCTGTAAAATGTTTTCCCATTTTTTCTCCTTTAAAAATATAAAAAATTAACATTCGAAGGAATGTTAATTTTTATTGTCCTAGTTTACGATAGGTGTCTATTTTTTTATAAATAATCTCAAAAATAATTTGTGGAAAATTTCCATATTTCATATATAATAAGCATATGAAAAAACAAATCTCTTATAAAGATATCTCTGAATTAGCAGGGGTTTCAATTTCTACAATTAGCAGATACTATAATAAAGGATATGTTTCTAAAAAAACAAAAGATAAGATTGATTCAGTTGTTAAACAATATCAATATTTTCCCAATCATGGAGCACGTTTAATTAGAGGAAAAGATCACTCAATTTTTGTAATTATGCCAATCTGAGGAGAAGCAGCTTATTCACATATTGTTAACGGAATTATCGTTGCGGCCAAGAAAAACGGAAAAAGAGTTAACACTTCATACACAGGGATTACAACAGAAGAATATATCGCAACAGTTCGTTATATTCTTTCTTGAAGGCCAACATCAGTTGTTATTTTTGTTCCTCAATATGATAAACAGCTTTTTGATTTTCTTAAATCAGTTGAAGATGTAAACTTCATCATTTATGGACATCAAGTAAGCGGACTTAGTTGAATTAAACCAGATGAAACAAATGCATTCTATCAATTAACAAAAAAATTCCATGAAAAACTTGTAAAAGATAACCAAAAAATGCTCTTTTTAGCAGATGAAAAATTGACAATGGGACAAAAACAAGATCGTTTCCGTGGTTTTGAAAAAGCTTGTGAAGAGCTTAAAATTGAATACGAAGAATATTCAATTCCACAAAGAAAACAACAAAAAGACATTGTAGAATTTGATAAATATACAAAAAAACAAGGATTCTCAAATATTATTTGTTCTACACATGAAGCATTTATTTCGCTTGCAGTCGTAGGAACTAGAGGTTTACGTTTAACAGACATTGGATACACATCAATTTATGATAACATCAATAATTACAAAGCCAAAATTTTTGTTGACTACGCTAAAATAGGATACGAAATAGAAAGAATGCTTTGTGTTAGTGAAAGTGGTGATGAACAACCACAAACTAAATTTATTAGACTTCAAGTTATTTAATAACTTGATTTTTTTATATTTTTCAACTTTTCAATATAATTTACATATGTTTAAAAATATTAAATTCAATCTTTCAAATAATAAATTTATGGAATATTTGACCGCAATTGTTTGAACATCAAAAAAATATGACGATAAACTTAAATCTAATTTAAAAGAAATTGCATTTTTAAGATTAGTTTATGCTATTGTCATTGGTATTTCGTGCATTATTTCATTTCTTTCATTATTTGATATAACTATTACAGCTTTAAAGATAATTATTTCAATTATCCAAATTATTACCTTCTTTGTCTTTTTAATCGATTATATTCTTCACATGTTGACTTACCAGTATGCTCGTGATAAAAGACATTTAAAAGTGCCGTTTTTACACCTTAGATACTTTTTTTCTTTTAATTCAATTGTAATTATTTGTTGTATTTTAGCTTCAATTCACGTTGTTGAACATCTTGGTTCAATCGATCAAAATGTTGCTCATATCTTTCGTGAATTGAAAATATTCAACATGATGAGAATCATTAGATTATTTATGGTACTTACTCTTTTTGGTCCATTTGAAGCAATTGCAAGTGTTTTTGGAAAACAAAAAAAAGTTTTAACTTCAGTTTTTTTATTAATAGTTATTTTAATTATTCTTTTTGCTCTTGTTATTTGAAACAATGAATCAAATTATCTAATTGAAACTCAAAATGAATATATTTTAAAACTTTATAACACTGAAAACCAAAGACAGCTTACTAATATTTTACAAGTACCAAAAGATTTTATTGAGCAAGTTAAAACCACAAGCGAATATCAAGCTTTAAGTAGTGGATATATTATTGATTTTTGATCATCTATTTACTTTACCACAATTACTCTCACTACAATTGGATACGGTGATTATTCTCCTCATGCACCCGTAAGTCGGATTATCGTTAGTTTCATTGCATTAATGGCAATTGCTATTATCGCAATTCCTTCTGGGGTTATCGCTGGTGCATTTTTAACTGAAATGCAAGAAAGAGCAAATAGCAAAAAGCAAGATCTTCCTAAAGAAACTAAAACTCGCAAACTAATTAATTTAGTTGAAAAAGCAACAGAAAAAAATGATAAAAAAGAAAAAATAAATAAGGAGATTCAAAATGATTAAACTAGGTAGTTTTGTTTCATTTAAAAAACCCAATTATTTAGTTGGAGCAGCACAAGAATCAATAAATAACGGTGCTAATACCATGATGATTTATTTAGGTGCACCACAAACAACAATTAGAACTAGTGTTGAAAATTATCACAAAGAAGAATATCTAGCTCAATTTTCAAACATCATAAAACCAGAAGATATAGTTGTTCATGCTCCTTATATTGTTAACCCTGCTAATCCTGAAAAAGCAAGTTATTCGATTGATTTTTTAATTAAAGAAATTAATCGAATGAATTATTTTGGTGCAAAATATTTAGTTTTACACCCAGGTGCCTTTACAACACATAGTCCAGAAGAAGCGTTAGATACTTTGGTTGATAGTTTAAAAGAAATTATCGCAAACACCAAAGATGTTGTTATTTGTATCGAAACAATGTCAGGTAAAGGAACTGAGATAGGAATAAACTTTGAACAAGTTGCCTATATTTTAGAATGAGTAAAATCAGAAAGAGTTCAAGTTTGTCTTGATACTTGTCATCTTTGAGATGCTGGTTATAACTTAAAGGAATATCAAAACTTTAAACAAGAACTTAAAAAATGAAACTTACTTGAAAGAGTTAAAGTTATTCATTTAAATGATTCAAAAAATGATTTAAATTCACATAAAGATAGACACGCTAATATCGATCAAGGATTTATCGGTTTAGAAACATTACAAAAATTTGTTTTCGATCCAGATTTTGATAATATTCCTATTATTCTCGAAACTCCTTATGAAGATAACTTCTCTCCTTACAAAGAGGAAATTGCACTTTTATTAAAGAAATAAAAATAAAGCTTTCTAAACTAGGACAGAAAAAATTAACAATTTATCAAATTGGATAGCCCCATACTATATTCGTATGGGGTTTTTCAATTTAGACATGATTGAATTCTAAATTTATTGTATCAATTAACATAATTAGATATTACTTTTTCTAGTTCACTCAAAGTCATAGCTTTGATATTTAAATCTCTAATTAATTCAGTTTTTAAATTTGAAAATCAATATTCCACAACTCTATTATCTAAACTATTTCCTACTTTTGAAAGTGAAATTATTCCACCTTTATTTTCAATAAAATGAGAAAAATCATCAGATGTATAAGTTGAGCAATGATCTGAATGTAGTATAAAACTTTTTTCAAAATCCACATTTTCAAATGTTTTGTAAATTAATTTTGAATCATTAAATTTGGAAAGAGAAAAACTAATTATTTCTTTAGTTTTATGTTTAATCACTACTGAAAGATAAACATTATTGTTTATCGCATCTTTTGTCGCTGGGAGATATGTTACATCGGTAGCATATATATTTCTGTTATATACATCGTTATAATCTCTATTCACAATGTTTTCTTTTATGACAGATGTGTTCTTTACTTCTTTTAATTTTTTTCTTTTTCTTATATTGCAAAATAAACCTAAGGCATTCATATATCTTCCTAGAGTTCTTTCGTTTATGTCTATTTTATAGTGCTTTAAGATAAAATATTTTAATTTTTGTCTACCATATTTAGATCTATTTTGTTTAAATGAATCAATAATCAAGTCTTGGTACTTTATTTTTCTGGATTTATTTTTAGGAGCAAAATTATTTCTTTTATGTTTGGATATTGTTTGTCTACAAAGATACAACAAAATAGCAAGTTTATACGAAGCCATATTAATATGTGATGCCTCTTGAACTTTCTCTGTTTTAAATTTATCTTTTGTAATTTCTCTATATCTTTTTGCAATTTCAATTAAATCTTCTCGTGTAAAAATGTCTCAATTTATATCTTGTTCTTTCACTTTTCTTGACCTACCGGTTCCAGGCTTTCTTGGTTTTTTATTCATATTACAATTATAATGTTTTAATATTCCTCGTAATCTTGCTTTCACATATTTATCTTTTGCTTTTGCACCATATTTATACATAAGTTCAATTGCATACTTTTTGCCTAATTGAAAAAATGTATTATAAATTTCTTTTTCTTGTTCTTCTGTAAAATGTTTACCCATTTTTTCTCCTTTAAAAATATAAAAAATTAACATTCGAAGGAATGTTAATTTTTATTGTCCTAGTTTATTCAAGCTTTATTTTTTCATTTAGATTAAAAAACTCAAATTTATTTATAATTTATTTAAAGTAAGTTTATAAAACTTAAATTCTCATGAAAGGATTTCTTAATTTTTATTTTTTTAAAATTCAATTTAAATAAAATTAAGAACACTAATGAAAAAGCTTTGACGAAAAATAATTATAGCAGCACCTTCTTTTGTACCTCTTTTAATTCTTCCAAGTTGTGTACATTCACAAAAAGAAACAAAGAGAGAAAATAATGATTTAGAAAAAAATAATCCAAAACAAATAGAGAAAATAAACGACAGAGAAAATACCATTAATCACGAAGAACACCCTGACACTAATCAAGATAATTCTTTAATAAATGAAGAACAAAATTCTTCGAATCAAAAGCCAGAAGATACAAATAATCATAATCAAAATGATGCAACAAATGAAAGTAACAAAGATCAAACAGTAAATGCTAATCAAAATCAGGGCCAAAATAATCAGATAAACGAAGAAAACGATGTGAGTCGTGAAGAAAATTCTGAAACTAATCATGATAACTCTTCGATAAATCAAGATCAAAACCCTTTAAACAAATATCCAAAAACCGAAACTAATTCTAATGAAAATGACTTAGCAAATAATATAGATAATAATAATAATAATAATACAAATGTTATCGAAGAAGATTCAAATAGCAAAACTACTTCGGAAGAAAATGAAATAAATAGCAATAATGAAACAGAATTAAACCATAATACAACAGAAAATCAAAATAACGAAGAAGAAGAATCTAATGTTGAAAATAACACAAATAATCAAAATAACAATATTATCGAAGAATCAAACGGCTCAAATCAAAATCTAGATAATTCCAATCATGAAAATAACTCAATCAATTCAGAAGAAAATTCAAATCAAAGTGAACCAAAAACCAATGAAGAAGAAGCAAATTCTAATCCAATAAATAATCAAGAAAATGTTCATGAAAGCAATCATGAAGAAGTTGAAAATAATTCAAAAAACTCAATTAATGAAAATTCAAATTCAGAAGAAGATTCTCATGATAATCAAGACAAATCTGCCGAAGATTATTATTTAGAAAATCCACAAGCATTAAAATATAATGATAATCAACCTACTTACAATTTATTAACAACTAATCGTGCTTATCTTGATCAAATTCGGAAACGCACTTTTAGTTATTCTTTAACATATGATGACGGAAACAACACAGGTGCAACTATTTGACTTTTTGATTTCAAAGAAATTGAATCTAAAAAGAAATACAAATTCTTTTTTGCAACAAATTATCACGTTGCAGTTGAAATTTATGGTCCAAGCGATTACCCTGAATTTCAACAAAATCAACGCACTAAAAAAATTACTAATTTCTTTTTAGGAGTAGCTGAAAGTTATGGTCCTGATCCTAAAATGAAATATAAAAAATTAACTGAAACTTCTCGCCCAAAAACTTTCTTTGTTGCTCGGAACTTTATGGACTCAGATTCTTATGCAGAAGAAAATAAAACAAAAGATCACTATACAGAATTTTCAATTTTAGAATGAGATGTTGATTTTTCAAAAGATTTTAATTTAAAAGATTCATCAGAAAGAGAAGTTGCTAAAAGATTAATTGATGGAATGGAAGTTTTAAAAAATTCTAAAGCTCAAATTCAAAATTCTAATTCCGCTTTCTTTCAAGATAATTTACCTTATGCTACTCTTGATTATGGATCACTTTGAGAATTAAGAAATAATATTATCGGACGTGATGATCATGGTGTTCTTAATCAAATTACCACTTATGAACAAGCTCAAAAAATTGATACTTATTTGAAACAATTTTTAACAAGTAATAGTGAAACTTATTTTTACAAACCATATTCACTTTATATTTTTGGCCACCCAATTCTTACTAACGATCTTAAAGCAGGTATTTTTACCAATGTTGCAAACCAAGATCTAGACTCATTAAATCATAGTGATTGAATTAATAATAAATTACCTTTTTCAATGATTAACACTTACAATGAAAAACATATTGCTAATAAAGGAACAATTTTTAATAATGGTGAAAAACCATATTACTACGGACTTGCTTATTCTACATCTCACCGTAATGAAACAAAAGGTGGAGCAAGTGGTAGTCTAGTCTTAAACCAAGATGGATTACCAATTGGTCTTTTATTTGGGACAGATAAAAATAATGTTTCTGTTTATTTAGACGATAATAACAAATGACAAACCAATCATGTTTCATTATTTATTTCTTTTGTCCAAAGAGCAAGAATTTGAACTCCTAATGGAACAATTGAAGCTTACAACTTAATTGATGGAAGAAATAAAAAACTATATCCTCATCAAACCAATTCTTATAAAGAACAACTTATTAAAATTTATGGTCAAGATTTTGAAACATTTTTATTTAGCAAACAAAAATAGCCACATTATTAAACTAGGACAATAAAAATTAACATTCCTTCGAATGTTAATTTTTATATTTTTAAAGACAAAAAACTAGGAAGTGGTAGATCAAGAAAGGTGAAAGAACAAGATATAAATTCATACATTTTTTCACGAGCAGAATTAACTTATAAAACATTTGAAAATGTGGATTTTAACAACATTTAGATCATTGCTCAACTTATACATCTGATGGTTTTTCTCGTTTTATTCAAAATAAAGACGGAGTAATTTCGCTTTCAAAAGTAGGAAACAATTTAGACAATAGAATTGTGGAATATTGATTTCCAAATTTAAAAAGTGAATTAATTAGAGATTTAAATATCTAAGCTATGACTTTGAGTGAACTAGAAAAATGATATCTAATTATGTTCATTGATACAATAAATTTAGAATTCAATCATCTCTGAATTGAAAAACCCCATACGAATATTGTATGGGGCTATCCAATTTAATAAATTGTTAATTTTTTCTGTCTTAATTTAATTTTAGCACTTTTTATTTTTTATAAAATTAATTAGTAGATAATTGATTAAAAATAATTATTTTAATTCTATATCTTCATTGAATTTTTGATAAATTTTTTCTCTATTATCAACATCTATCACTTTTGGTGAAAGGTTTTTTTCTTTGCAAATTTCAATAAATTCTTGAATTCTATTTATACCTTTCATTTCTCTAAGAGTAACAACAACACCGAAGCGAATACCTTCACCCTCTTTAGGATGTAATCGATTGTTTGTTTTAATTTCCATTCCTCAAGTTTTTTTATAAAAAGATTTTTTTGGAATCATTCTTTTGTTTACTCTTTCAACTTTAAATTTTACATTATCTCATTTTCTAAAATATTCTCTTGCTTCATTTTCGAAAATATAAACTTTTTCATCATTAAATATATAATCTTCATTTTGTTTGTCACCTTTAATATCTTTTATATGATTTTTTTATCAAATGGTCCAAAATGTAAATTTAATTCGGTATTTGTATAATCAACACCTTGCAATCTATTACATAAAGGAAAGTAACACATAGTTGCTTTAGCAATATAAGGAAATTTATTATTCTCATCTAAAGGAACGGGAAAATCATGAATATAAGTATTTCATTTTTCACTAATACCTGATATTACAAATTTTATTTCATCATTTCTTGTTTCAAGAATTTTCTTTATATGAATAGGAACAATTCCGTGACCAAATAAAACTAAACTAGGACAGAAAAAATTAACAATTTATTAAATTGGATAGCCCCATACTATATTCGTATGGGGTTTTTCAATTCAAACATGATTGAATTCTAAATTTATTGTATCAATGAACATAATTAGATATCACTTTTTCTAGTTCACTCAAAGTCATAGCTTTGATATTTAAATCTCTAATTAATTCAGTTTTTAAATTTGAAAATCAATATTCCACAACTCTATTATCTAAACTATTTCCTACTTTTGAAAGTGAAATTATTCCACCTTTATTTTGAATAAAACGAGAAAAATCATCAGATGTATAAGTTGAGCAATGATCTGAATGTAATATAAAACTTTTTTCAAAATCAACATTTTCAAATGTTTTGTAAATTAATTTGGAATCATTAAATTTAGAAAGAGAAAAACTAATTATTTCTTTAGTTTTATGTTTAATTACTACTGAAAGATAAACATTATTGTTTATTGCATCTTTTGTCGCTGGAAGATATGTTACATCAGTAGCATATATATTTCTGTTATATACATCATTATAATCTCTATTAACAATGTTTTCTTTTATGACAGATGTATTCTTTACTTCTTTTAGTTTTTTTCTTTTTCTGACATTGCAAAATAAACCTAAGGCATTCATATATCTTCCCAGAGTTCTTTCGTTTATGTCTATTTTATAGTGCTTTAAGATAAAATATTTTAATTTTTGTCTACCATATTTAGATCTATTTTGTTTAAATGAATCAATAATCAAGTCTTGGTACTTTATTTTTCTGGATTTAATTCTAGGAGCAAAATTGTTTCTTTTATGTTTGGATATTGTTTGTCTACAAAGAGACAACAAAATAGCAAGTTTATACGAAACTATACTAATATGTGATGCCTCTTGAACTTTCTCTGTTTTAAATTTATCTTTTGTAATTTCTCTATATCTTTTTGCAATTTCAATTAAATCTTCTCGTGTAAAAATGTCTCAATTTATATCTTGTTCTTTCACTTTTCTTGACCTACCGGTTCCAGGCTTTCTTGGTTTTTTATTCATATTACAATTATAATGTTTTAATATTCTTCGTAATCTCGCTTTCACATATTTATCTTTTGCTTTTGCACCATATTTATACATCAGTTCAATCGCATCCTTTTTACCTAATTGAAAAAATGTATTATAAATTTCTTTTTCTTGTTCTTCTGTAAAATGTTTACCCATTTTTTCTCCTTTAAAAATATAAAAAATTAACATTCGAAGGAATGTTAATTTTTATTGTCCTAGTTTAATGTGGTTATTTTTTATGATTTTACTATCTAATTTTGTATTCAAATTCAAGAATACCAGCAGAAGAAAGAGGTAATTTATGAGCAAGGTCATTTCCACCATATACAATTGGATTACCATTAGCAGAATAAGGATTTGTCCCTATATTGTATCCAACATAATTAAATCCTGAACGACTAAATGCGTCAAATCAACCATATTTTGTACTTGTAATCTCAGTAACTCATTGTCTAGTTTTTGATGAATTAACACCTTCACTATCACCTTTAATTAATAATGAAGATTTACCTCTTTTAAGTCTATCTGCTTCTCCTGACCTATAAGGAGTAATTTTAATTCATGTTTTGTCAGTATCAAGTGAGGCCATTAATTCATCAGCAAATTGAGATCTTGTAATTGTACTTTGCTGATTTGTTAATGTTAATCTATTCTTAATAACTGCCATAGATTCTAATCATGTGTTATAAATGAATAAATCTCCTGTGTCTGGGTCAAATTCAAATGAGAAACGAATTGCAGAAAGTAAGGCAGCTGGCATTGTAAGTTCGGCATTATATACTCCTTGACGAACTTTTCAGAAAGTCTTAGTATTATCTCAAGAAACAGATAAATTTCCAGAACCTGGTGGGAAAGAAGTCATGCTACTTGGTGTTAAGTGAGCAATAACAATTTCCTTGGTATCTTCGTTGACATAAAATCTCATTCTTTGTTCATCAAGATAAGATTTAACTTGAACATAAGAATCTAAAATAGAAAGATCTTGTAATTGGAATTTAAATTTATTGTTTTGAGCAAAATCAGGATCATTTTGTTTTTCAACAACCATTTTCTTAAAGACATCAATTGCTTTGGTGATTGCTTGTTCTCTTGTTGTAACATTTCAACCAGCTTCACGAACATTTAATACTTTAAGTTTATTTACTTTACCAATTTTTGTTGAATCACTTGCATCGTAAAAAATTGATGTATTTCCGTTTGGAATCTTGATAATTCCTGTTGTTTTAAATGAAATTTGAACATTATCTTTAACTACTTCAAGTCTATCAAAACTATCAGCATAAACATTTAAACTTTGTGGTTCATAAACATATTTAAGTTTAAATGCACCAATTTTCACACTGTCATCTTGTGAAGCAACTGAAGAATATCATTCAGAACTATCATTTTTCACTAAAAAGACTCTAAAGTTAACTAAGTTATAAATTGAACTTGGTTCAAGTGAATCTTTTGCTGTGAAAGCAAATTGATCAAAGAAGTCTAAAAACCTAGTATATGTGGTAATGTCAATCTCTTGTGTATTAGAGTCTAAAGAATTTAAAAACGCACTAAGTTTTTCGATTGTTGTTGTTTCATTTGCTGTAATATTTTGATAACGATCTTTACCATTTACTTGTTGTGTTAATTGTAAAGCAAAATCATTTTTATGAGTTTTTGGTCATGCAATAAATGTTTCCATTGATGAATCTAACTCTTTTAAAGCTGTTAAATTAACATCAGAAACTTCATTACTAATTGCATTTAATTTTTGATTAATATTGGTAAACTCTTGATTGTAAGGTGCAACAATTGTGTTATAAACCTCTAGATTTGTATTATTTCATCCTATATCATTTGTAAATAATTCATTGAAAATTTCAGTTAAGTTTTCTCTTGAATTAATAGTTTTTTGAATTTCTTCTTTTAGTTTAGCTAAGTAAGCTACATAATCTTGTTTTAATTGTTTTGCTGCACTTGAATAAGTGGCAAGAGTACTTGAGCCAGAAGTGTCAGTTAAATTAGTTTGAAGAGTATTAACTTCTTCTAAATCTGATTTTAATTTTGAATTAAACTGACTTTTTAATGCTTCATACTTATCAATAAATGAATCTGAATTCTCTGTATATTTAGATTTAAAGAAAGTATCAAAGATTGAAATTTCATTAATAAGAGTTGCAACATCTTGTTTTAAGTTTGTCTTAAATTCTGTAATTAATTCTTTAGAATGATTAATTTTGTTAACAAATTCTAAAACATATTCATTTTGGAATAAATGATCAGTAAGATCAAAATTAAGATAAGAATCAACTATAACATTTTCTTTATCCTGAGCAAAAGTTTGGTTTTCACGTAAATTTGCAACAAGTCCTTGGTAAGCTGTAACTTCTGTTTCGTTTAATAAAGTTTTTGAATTATTAGCAAAGTCATCGTTATAGTTCTTGATTTCAGAATTTATATCATATAAATTAGTTTGAAGTGTATTTGTTGCGTTTGTCATCGCTTCTCTAAATACATCAAATCCTTTTGAAAGCAATTTGTTTGTTTCGTCAATAACTTCCGGTTTTGATTTTTGTTCTGCACTAGGACTATAAGAATTAAGTTCATTAAGAACAGTATCAAAATTTGTTCCTAATGTTGTTGTTAAATTATTACGTGTGAACGCGTCTTTAAACGCATTTAATTTTTGATATAAAACATTGGCTGAATTAACTTTAACACGTACAAGATCCGTAATTGCCATATCAAGACTTGACTTTTGAGCATTTTTAGTAGCAAAAATAGAATTTTCAATAGCTAATTTGTTTGCTTCATTTGCTTCGTTGATTTGATTACGAAGTTCTTGATATTTTTCAATCGCAGCTGCGCTATCCACATATTTATCACTTTCAGCTTGTTGTTTTTCTTTTACTAAGTATTTCTCAGCTTCATTGATTTTTGTTCTTAAATTATTTGCATTTTCAAGATATTTATATAAGTTATTGATAGAGCTTGGTTCGTCATTAAAATAGTTATCAAGAATTGAAGCAAAAGTTTCTTCTTTATTTGGATCAGATTGTGTAACTGAATTAATTGTTGCAAGAATTTGATTATAAACATCTTCGAAAGGTTTTTTCTCATCTTTCTTTAAGATTGTATTGCTATCTAAAGTTTGTTTAAAATCAACAACTTTTGATTTAATTTGAATTACACGGAATTTAAATTTTAATTCTTCAATTTTGTTATTCAATTCTTCATTTGTTACTGACTCATTTTGATATAAAAGATCAGAACTATTTAAGTTTTCATTTAACTCATCAACTGCCTGAATTAAATCACCAATCGGTGAAACTTGCGCTAAGAAATTCTTAACATCATAAATTGTTGTAGCTAATTCTTTTAATTTTGCAAAAATAGAATTTAAATAATCAATTTTAGTTGAAAGAGTTTCTAAATTAGTTAAAGTTTGAGCAGTATCTGTTTTTTCACTATAATTTGAAATTCTTTTATTTAATTCTGCATATAAATCATTAAATTTAGCACTATCTTCTGGTGTTGTTAATGTTTGAATTTCTAAAATTGTTGGATTAACTTTATTTTCGTGAACATCAACACGCTTAGCATTGATTTCTTGTTGAGCACTTAGTTTTGTTTCTAAATTAGTTTTAAATGTAGTAAGTGGCGAATTATCATCTAAATTCTTTGTGGCATTAATTGGATTTGGTGTGTTATCTCACATCGCTTGAATTAAAGCTTCAGCATCCGTGTTGTATCCAATGTATGAATTTGCTTCATTTTTTCAATCTTTGATTTTTTCAGAAACAACTTGAAGTTCTTTAGCTAATTCTTCAAAAACATTTAAACGAGTAAGAATATTATCCCATTTTGAACTATCTTTTTCACCTGTATTTGTTGAAAAATCACCAAGGTTTTTAAGATAGTTTTTAAGCAATGTTAATCTTGCTTGTTGACCATCACGACCATTTAAAGTGTAGTAATTAATATTTGTATCAAGATAATCTGCTTGAATTTGTTTGATTTTTGCTTCAATTAATAATGATTTTTCTAATTTTTCAGTAAGAAGAGCAACCTCAGGAGCAAGAGCGTTAAGATCTTTAACATTATTTTCTGAGTCACCATATTCTTCACGAGCTTTTTTGATTTTTTCTTCTAGTTCTTCTTTAATTGATTGAACAGCATTTGAAGTGCTTCCATTAGTTTTCTCAATTGCATCTAATCCTAATTTAACTTTTTCTGAAAGTTGTCTAATTGCAATTTTATTACCTTCTAAAGTTGCAATTTTATCTCTTATTTTTTCAGCTTCTGCAAGAGTAGCTGCATTTTTATTAGCTTCCAATAAACTATCAATTGTCTCGTTAACTTTGTTAATCGCTTCAGGATCGTTAGTAGTAGGAGATAATTCGTCAAAGAAATCTTTTCTAAGACCTGCTTCAACTTGATCACCAACTTTATGTTCTAAAGCTCTTTGGTTTAATTGTTTTTGTTTTTCTAACTCTTTTTCAGCTGTAAATGCTTCTAATAATTTTTCATAACGATCTTTTAAATCAGAATATTGGTTATCAGCTGTTGGAAGAGAATTTCTTAAAGCATTTTCAAGAGCTTCTCTTTGTGATTCGAAATTAGGATCATCTTTTTTGCTATCTAAATAACCAGCAACTAATTGTTGAAGCCCAACAAGTTTAGTATTTTCTTTAACTTTCTCTTCTAAATCTTTTACTTGATCTATTGTTGGATTTTGAGTGTTAATAATATTATTAACATATCCCTCAAAAGCATCAGTTGCAGCTTTAGTTGTTTGGTATTCTGGTAAATT
This sequence comes from Mycoplasmopsis gallopavonis, assembly GCF_900660635.1. Taxonomy (GTDB): domain Bacteria; phylum Bacillota_I; class Bacilli_A; order Mycoplasmatales; family Metamycoplasmataceae; genus Mycoplasmopsis; species Mycoplasmopsis gallopavonis. The sequence continues at coordinate 282,582 of NZ_LR215031.1, read as the reverse complement.
AGCATAAGCATCATCGTTATTAATTCGATGTAATGCATCAACTAAGTTTAAGGCTTTATCTTTTTCAAACTCTAAATCTAATTTTTCACGAGCTGCATCAATACTTTCTTTGGTTGCTTCATTACTTTGTTCAAGTTCTTGCAAAGCTGCTTTTGCTGCATCATATTTTTCAAACTTTTCATTTGGATAATCTTCTAAACGAGTTTGTTTTTCTTGATCTAAAGCTGCGATTTTTTCATCAGCTTGAACAACAGCATCGTTGAAATCTTCAATTTTATTATCACGAGCTTTTTTAAGTGCTTCAATTTTAAGAGCTAATTTTTCCTTAGCTTCTTGTAAGTTTTCTGGCGAAACTTCATTTTGGTAATTATTGTCACCTTTGGTGAATTTTGCATAATCTTCTTTTTGCTTTTCAATATCTAATAAAACATCATTAAGATAAGCTTTATCTTTGTAAGCCGGATTAGCTTTGTCATCTGAAAGGATATTATCAAGTTCTTTATAAACATCAATAAAATCATTCATTTGAGCCGCTGTTGATTGTGCTTTTTCAATATTTGCTAATTTACGAGCAATATCTTCTTCTGAGTCACTAGGACTAGGCATATTGTTTGCTAAAACTTGATCTAAATATTTTTTAACCTCAGGTTTGCTATCCTTATATGAATCGCTTAAAGCAATTGTTTCTTTAATTTTTGCAATTAAAGGCAATTCTTTATCAAATAAATCACCTGCTTTCGAAATTGTTTCAACATCGTTTTCATCAAGTTTATTTTGTGCGTATTTATCAAGTGCTTTTAAAGATTGGTTGAGTAGATTCTTAACATCAGATTGATCTTCAATTTCACTTGCTGGATATGCTTGTTCTTGTGCTTCTTGATTTAATTGTTGTAATCTTTCTTTTTGATAACTTAAATCAAAATCATCGTTTTTATCATTTAAATCATTAAGCAATCCTAAAAGACTTGTTGAAGTAATGGTTGGAGATTGAATTGCATCTTGACCATAACTATTAATATTATTTAATGCATTAGTTATAGCATTATCAAGTTGATCAAGTGCTTCTTCACTATCATTATTAACATATTTTGATTTAGGTTCTTGATTATAATCCTCAGATTTAGCTTTTAATTCGTTAGCACGATCTTCAAGTTTTTTTACTAGTGGAATTGCTTTTCCTAAATCTTCAATTTCTTTACTTAAAAGTTTTTGATCTTCAAGAGTTAAATTAGGTTGTAAGCTTAATTCTTTAACTTTATTTAAGCGATCTCAAAGTGCCTTTTCTCCTGGTGTTATTGTTTCATCAACATCATGAGGATAAGTTTCACGAATTTTATCTTCAAGAGATTTTAAATTAGCACCTGTTGAAAGATCACCTACAAATCCTTTAAGTTCATCATTTTTAGCTTTAATTGCATTACGCATCGCTGTAATATCACTTGTTTTAGCATTTGGATCTGCAAATAATTTAGCAGCTTCTTCTTTAAGTTTTGCAAGTTCATCTAAAGCTTTATCAATTTTATTTTTAAGTGCAGGATTTGCTATTGAAGCTTGTTGATAACTATCTGAACTAGTAATATCATCAACTGTTGCATCAGCTTCTTTAATATCAGAATCTAAAGCGTCTAATTTTGGAGAATTATCTTGAATATTTAAGATTTGATCTCTTAATTTATTGATATCTTCATAATCTTCTGGTGTCAATTCTTGCCCTGAAGCTGCTTTATTATTGTATCCTTCTAATTTATTCAAAATATCACTTGCAAGATCTGTTGAAGCTTTTTCATAAGGACTTGGAGTAAATGGATCTTCATTAAGGTTGTTGTAAACATGATTAATAAAATCATTTGCTTTACGAGCCTTACCAAGAATATCTGCTAATGAATTAATTCCATCCAATGCTGTTAAAAGATCTAAATATTTCTTAATTTGTTCTGTTAAAACATCACTAACTGTTGGTGAAAATTCATCAACCATAGTTTGTGATTGTTTATTTAAATTCGCTAAATGACGTTCAAAATCATAGTAGTGAAGATTTCAAATTGAAAGTGCATTGATTTTATCATTTGCTGCTTTCATTAATTTTGCTAATTTTTCTTTTTGAATTTTTCTAAAAGATTCTCTTAAAGCTAACACTTAATTTTGATATGGTTTGGTAAAATTACCATTAATTACATCTAATTTTGGAGCAACTTTAGTAACTAAAGCTTGCGAAGAACCGATAGTTTCTTCTTTCACAAATTGAGTTTTGTTTGTAATATTCGCTAAATCCTCAGGTGATAAAAAGTTACCTGAATTAGTTGTTTCTTCAAAATTATCAATTGTCGAAACTAAATCTTGATATTGATTTTTAATAGATAAATGTTTATTTAAAGCATCAATTACTTGATTTGCTTGTTCTTCGCTTGTTGGGTAAGAATAAGTTAAAGCATTTAATAAAGTTTCTTTTTCAAATGGACCAATAAATTTATTATTAGCAACTTCATTTGCAAGATTTTTATATTTTTGTGCAATAGTTAATTGTTGATTAATTTCATTCATTAAATCATTTTTTGCATCAATTAAATTTTTCTTATTATTTTTAACTTCTGAATTTAAAGTATCTTGATAATCTACCTTAATAAAATCTTGATATTTGTGCTCAGAAAGAATTTGAGAAATTGTAGTTTGATTACCAAGTTCTGCAAATTTTTGACGAGTTAATTCAATGTATGAATTTAAATCATTTTTTAAAGTTTCGGGATTTTTTAATTGACTTGTTAAGTTAGTTTTAAAAATATTACTATTTGATTTAATTTCTTGTAAATCTTCTAATGAAGATGCGTTATTAAGATCTTTATTTGTGTTTTCGAAATATTTATTAGCTTCAGCTAATAAATTTGAATCAACATGAGATAAAAGTGTTTCTTGTACTTTTGGACTAATTTTCGAAATTGCTTGAAATGCCTCAGGAGCTGATAAATCTTGATTTTTATATTGTGTTAAAGTTTCGTTAAGTTCTGTTTTGTTTTCATTTGTTAAATTATTGTTTGACAATAATTCTTCTAATGATAATAAAGCTTTATTAATTTCGATTGTATATGCATTATTTAAAATAGAGTCTAAGCTTGCTTGGATTGTTGCACTATCTTTATTTAAATTATCAAGAATAGATAAACCTGAATTTGAATCTTTTTGAACAAGTTTTTTAAGTTCTTTATCTGTTAAATCAGATAAAGTGTTAAGGTCATTTGCTCTAAATTTACCAGAAGTTACTAATTTAATCGCTTCATTTGGATAAGCACTGTACTTTTTAATTAATCCATCAGTTGGTAACGAATCTAAAAAGTCAATGTTATAGTTCAATCTCCCGTTTCCTGAAAAAGCATGATTAATTAATTCTGTTTGCTTATCACTTGCTGCTTTTACTCCCTCTTTAAAGTTTTGTAAATATTTAACATTTTCATTTGTAAAATCTGGGTTATTAATTTGACTTAAAAATAAATCAAAGTTAGTTAAATTTGAATTTGTTAAGCCATCTTTTAAATCATTTTCAGTAATTCTATCAATTTGATTTTTAATAAATTCACTTAAAAATTGTTTTTCTTTTTCAGTAATTTGATTATTTGCAACAATTGGTAAAAATTTATTAATAACATCTTCAAGCATTTTGTTTTGGAATGTAGCAATTTTTTGCATATAAACATCGATTCATGGGTTCTCTGAATTAGCATATAACTCTACATACTCACGATATTCTTCGAAATCCTTCATTAAATTTGCATCGTTTAAAAATGGATTTTGAAGCATTAAGTTTACTGTTTTTAAATAATTATTTCGAACGAAACTATTTTTGTCATCATTTTGAGAATGATTTTTTTCTTTAAGCATCAAAGTTTTAATAGCAACTAATGAAGTAGCAGTTACTACCAAAATTCCAGCAATACCTAAAGCTGCTTTGGTTGATTTTTTCATTTTTTCTCCTTTTCTTTATTAATTGACATTTAATTTAATTTCAAATTTCTCTAAAGCTTCTCATGCTGATGGTTGTTGTTCAGATCAAGTAAAGAATTGCTTTGCATTTTGCATTTTTGCTTTATCACCTTTTGCAGTTCTATTATAAGTTAGCCCTAATAAACTAATTTGTTTAGAGTCATAAGTTGCAGGATCTAATCAAGAAAACATTTGGTTTTTATCATTAAATAATTCTGCTAAATATTTAGAGAAATCATATGAACTAGCAAATTCTGAACTGCTTGACTGTAAAATAGCATAATTGATATGTGTATAAGATGCAGGATCATTAGAAGTATCACTAAAAATAAATTTAAGCTTTAAATCATTTGTATTATATGCATCTCTTAGATAACTAAAATAGAATTGTCCTTGTAATAATAAGTTTGTCTTTTTGTTTGGATCTTGGACATCTTCAAGAGGTACATTAATGATAATTGGAATTCACATTTGAATGTTGTCTCTTCTATTATTTGGAGTCAAGCTTGCGTCAACACTTCCCAATCTTCAAAAGACTTTATCACTAGTTTGTCTAAATGTTCTTCCAAGTAAAATGAATTGAGCACCTTCTTTAAACTTCATTTTAACTGACATTTTTTCTGAAGAGTAATTTTTACCATTTTCAATAACATTTTCATCATTTGAATTATTGCTAATTAAATATGGAATGTTTCTTTCGTTCATAATAGCAATTGAGTTAGAGATAAATCCAGATAACATACCATTAGCTAAATTACCTGCGTTAAATCCACCACGCTTAGAATCGAATATTTCTGTGCTAAGAACTTTTGCTTTGTTTGTGAATGATTCTTTTGTAACAAGTAAATATTTAGAAGTATTAAATGTTAAGAAAACATCTTCAAAAGTTGTGTAGTAAGAAGGTAATTTAGTGTAAAGATTTTGCGGATCATTTGTTGGTTTTTCATAAACAAACATTAAATTAATTTGTGATTGTTTATAAGTTGGATCAGCTTGGAAAATATTCTCTACAAAGTTTTGTTGACCATCTTTTTTGTATAAGTAAACTTTAACATTATTAGTATTGTAAATATCTCCAAATTTACCTTTTAAAATTAAGAAATCTTTGAATAAACCTAAAACGGTATCTTCTCCATTAAGTAAAACAGCTTGTTTTCCATTAACTGTTTGAACTTTACCGCTTTGAGCAGCGATAGCATCAACTGCATTTTTAAAGTCCTCAGCTAAAACTGCATGAGAAGCATCAAAATCAACATAGTTGTAAACACTAAGTGTTTCGTTGTTTCTTATTAAATCAGTCTTTTTATTTAATTGTTCTCAACCGAAATCTTGATTAATAGGGTTTTTAAGTCATTCACCTAAGTTATTTGCTTTATTTAAAATTTTTAATAATAAAGAAATAATTGCTTTTGTTGATGGTTTTGGATTAACATCTAATAATTCATTAGTGCTTTCTAAATTTTGAAGAGCATCTTGTCCTTGGAATGAGAAATATTTAGAAATTGTTCCAAAATATTGGTTGTTTTCAGGATTGTTTGCATCATATTGATTATTTGGTGAACCAGCAAGTAATTTAAGCATGTTTCCAAAATCAGCATAATTTTGAATTGTAAATTGATATTTATCTTCAATTGATAAATGATCAGTTTCTGATGAACCATAAACTAAATCGTTGCGTTTTGCAATAAAATCTTGTAGTTTTTGAATTGCTGATTTGAAGTTATCGACAGTTTTAAGATTATCTTTACTTGCATCAAGTTGTGAAAATTCATTTGAAGCAGTTTTTGAAGCATCAATTTTAGTTGTTAAATCAGTTCACCCTAATAAAGTAGCATAATCATAAATTGTTTTTGAAGAATTTGTTGAAGCTTCAAGTTGAGGTTTTCAGACATTAGCACCTTCTTTATAAGTTTGTAAACTACTTGAAGTGTTATTTAAAATTTGTTCATATCTTTGTAACATTAAATTTCTACTTGGTAAGTAGCTAGAAATTAATGTTGCTTTATAGTTATGTTTTTCTTCAGGAGTAAATGTTTTTTGATATTGAGTTTCTGCTTCTGTATATTCTGATTCTAACTTTGTAAGATAAGTAATTCCTAAAAGTTCTGGAACTCCACTATTTTCTTTTAAATAATCAATAAATGGTTTGATTTGATCCATTTTTTCTTTAAGTTTCTTTTTCTCAAATTCAAATAAAGCATTCTCTTGCTCAGTGATTTTCGCTTGAGCTGCTTTGATTTTGCCATTAACTGTTTTAATTGATTCATAATTAGAAATTGTATCTTTAGAATTTCTAAGATCTGTAATTGCAACTTGTTCATAATCAGCTAATTTTGGAGTATCTGAGCTATCTGTATATGTTGAATTTAAGTAGTTGTTTAAATCATTTGCAGAGTTTAAAACTGCATTAGCTTCTTTGATTTTTTGATTTTTAATTGCATTAATTTGTGCTTTAAGAAGTGAATCTAATGATTTTTTATTAATTTCATTATGAGGAATTGTTTCTAAAGCTGTTTTTGAGTCTGCAACAATTTGTTTTAAACGATCATAAAGAGCTTTCATTGCAATACTTTCAGACTGATAATTAGATTGCTCATTTGGTTGATCATTTAAATCTGCAATATTGTATTGTTTTGCTGTTTCAAGAGTTTCAAGTAATGCTTTTGAGTTTTCTAAAGCAACATTAAAGCTAATTTGTTGATCATGACCTGTAAAGTAAGTTGTCACAATTTCTTTATAACCTTGTGTATTAGCAAATTCTGGTTCGTTAGCTTTATTTAAACCTTCATCTAAAATCGCTTGTAATTGAGCTTTTTGTTTTTCAGAAAGTTTAGTTTCAGCATTTAACTCCGCAACTTTGTCTGCATAAGCAACAACTAAATCAATATAATCAATTCTTTCTTCAATTTCTTCTTTTTCTTGGTTAAGTAAAGTGGTGTTGAAAAGTGTGTAATATTTACTTTCTCCTGAGGCAATTGCATTATTTAATAATGTAATTGCTTGGGTAAGTTTCTCGTTTTGTTTATTTGAAACTGCAACAATTTTATCCTTACCTTTTTGAACAGCATCTGCTATTTGTTTATAAGAAGTTAAGACATTATGACCTTTTGCTGCCGCTGATTGAACAGCTAACATTTTATTAATGTTTAACTCTTTAACAATAGAGCTTAATTTGTTTGTATAGAATTTATTAGCTTCTTCTAATAATTTTGAATATTTGGATTCTGTTAATTCAGCTGCATCTTGTTGTTTATAACCAAGTGTTTCTGAATCTTTTGCAATGGCTTCAAATACTTGTTTTCTAGTATCATAAATAATTTCTTCTTTTGAATAGTTTTGATTTAAATTCTTAATTAAAGTATTAATATCATCAATTCTTAAATAATTTTTAGCTGCTGCATTTGGGTTTTTAGGAATAGAAATATTAATTACATCAGCTAATCTGCGTGCATCAAAATCATATCCATAAGTTGGAGAAATTGAGTTATTAACATTTGCAGGGTTAACTAAATTTTGCTTTGTAATTAACTGAGCTTCTGTATCTAAAAGAACAAGTGCTCTTTCAACTAAATAATTAATTTCCTCTAAGTTTGTAGTTGTTAAACTTTTATCTTCTGAATATTTTTCAATTTCTGTTAAGAAAGTTTCAAATTTAGTTTTATTCGCTTCTGGTGTTCCGTGAATAGGTTGGTTATTTGAACCTAATGTTCCTTCAGGATATGTCATTAAATTAAGTTTTTCTCTAGCACTAGCTAAATTAGTCTTAATTTTTGTTGAAACTGTAAATTTCTCAACTAAAGCGTTTAAATCATTTTCTAAATTATTAATGTTTTTTGCTTTTTCTAAACTTGAATAAGCCTCTCTTACTTCGGCGATTTTTGTCTCTATTTCAGCAGCTACTGCTTTTTGAAGTTCAGTTTGCTCTCCTTCTGGTGTTTGAGCAACTAAGTCTTGTGCTTCTTTAACTTTTTGAGCTGCACTTAAAATTGAAGGTAAAGCGTTTTTAAGCTCTTTATTTTTTTGTTCAATATTCGCAATTTCTTCCGCTACTTTTGGTCCATCTTGAACTACTTCTACTTCGGCGTTTAAATCAGCAACAATTTTCTTAATACCTTCTGTTGGATCATCAACTTTAGCATCATGAATTGCACTATCGTATTTAGATTTAAAATCTTCTAAAGTTTCTTGAATTTTTGCTTTTTCTTTTTCTTTAGCTCTTTGAGTACCAACTAATTTATTAATTGCGGTTTGTAAATCTTTATTTTCATTATCAATTTGTTTAGGGCTATCATCTAAAGTAGGGATATTCTTTTCTAAAGCCGCAATTAATTCTGTAGGTTGAGTTGTAGAATTAGGTTTAGAAAATTCAGCAATGGTAGGTAGTGCATCCTTTTGTTTTTCAAGTAAATTATCAATTTTATTTAATTGAGCAATCTTATCTTGAACCAATGCAAGTTTTGAAGGATCGGTTGCATCTCCAACAGCAGAATTAATCTCATCTAATAAAGCGGACATTTTTTCAACAACTTTATCTCTTTCTTGATTTGGAACATCCCCTGATTCATCATCAAAAGTTAAATCTTTAATTTCTTTTAATTTGTCTTGTGAATCTTTTAATTTTTTAGCAAAAAGATCTTTATAGTAAGCTAATTGAATTTTATCTTCAATTGCTTTTAAATCTTCAAAAGTAGTATTTGGATCGTCTTTTGCTGTTTCAAAAGCAGCTTTTAATTGTTTTAATTCTAAATTTTCTGAACCTTCACCTTCTGTATCAATACCATTAGTTTTTTCTTGTGCAAGTAATTCATTAATTTTATTACCAATTCTAGTTTTATCATTATTAAATCTAGTGTTTAATGCATCTTTAGCAACTTGTAAATCACTTCCTAATTTTTTAGCTTCTTGTTCAAGTTGTTTAATACGAGCAAGCGAAGTATTTGGATCTGCTAATTCTTTATTGATATTATCTAATTTTGTTTGAGCAGCTGCATCTAAATCATTGAAAATTGCACGTTTTGGAGTATTTGGATCTTCACCTTCATTATATTGATTATCAATAACTTTTTGAGCATCAACAATTGCGTCTTGTAATCTTTTTTGACTTTCCACTTTATTAACAGCTTCTTCAAGAGCATCAATTTTATTACTAATAGTTTCACTGCTTTCTGGTTTTAAAGGATCAAGAGGTAAATTATCTGTGATTGTATTTTTTAAATTCTCATAAATCACTGGATATTTTTGAGCATCAATTGTCCCTAATTTATCACCAGCTTTTTTAAGAGCATCAAGAAGTGGATTTTGCTTTGCAATATTTTTGGTAGTATTTTCAATTTCTTTTGTTAATTCAACTTTATTTTCAGGATTACTACGAGCTAATTCCACTAACCGATTTCTCTCTTGCTCTATTGCGTGAAGTTTTTCGTTAAGTTTATTATAAGGCTCATTTTTTAATTTTTCAGAATCTGTTTCAGCTAAAGCTTTAATTTTATCAGCTTCAGCGTTTAACTTTGCAAGAGCTAGTTCAAGTTCAATTTCTTCACGTAGCTGGTCTGCTTCTGCTTTTTTAGCTTGATATTCTTCAGCTGAAGTAATATCATCTTGATTAATGTTGTCTAAAAATTCATTAAGTTCAGCAAGTTTTGCTTTTCCTTGGTTAACTTTATCTTGAAGTTCTTGTGGCATATTTGGAACTTCGAACTCTGCTTTATCAATTGTATTTTGTAATTTAGTTCTAGCGTTATCGAAAAAGACTGAATCTTGTGCACTTTCGTTAATTTTTTCTAATTGAGCAATAAGCGGATCTCTCAGTGCTTTTTGTTCTGCTGCACTTAAATTTGGATCAATTGAATCAATTTGTTTTTTAACTTCTTGTGCTTTTGATCAAACAGAATCTTGAATAGTAACATTCACACCTTCTTTTTCCGAAATAGCAACAGCTTTATTTAAATTTTTCTTAATTTTATCTAAAAGCTTTTGAGATTGTAGTTGAGCAGCTTTATCATTAATTTCTTGGATTTTAGCTTGAATTAAAGCTTCTGTTTGATCCATATCTTTACGATATGGATCTCTAAGTTCTCCATTACCTCTAGTAATAAGATCTCTAAGTTCTGCAATATCATCAGCAAGTAAGGCTGACATTTCAGGATCACTATTAATCACTTTAATAGTGTCAACTCCTTCTCTAATTGAGTCTTCTAATTTTCTTGCAGCTTTAGCTCGATTAGCAAGATCCTCTGCTATTGTCTCTTTTTGTTTTAAAAATTCTTCTTTTTCAGGGAAAGTTAAAGTATTGTCGTTTTTAATTCTTTCAACCTCATTTAAAATTTGGTTTAACTGTTTATTAAGCACTTGATGTGAAGAATATTCAGGATCATCGCTATATACTTCTTCAACTTGGGCGATGTAATCTTTAATTTTATCTGAAAGTTCGTGTGAATTTTCTTCAATGTCAACTTGATCGTTAAGTGAAGTTAAATTAGATAATAAACGAAGCATTTGTTCTCTAGTTGCAGCTGAATATGGATCAGAATAAGTTTCTGCTTTATATAAAGTTTCATTTAATTGACTTAATGTTGAAGTTTGTAAAGCTGTGCTAAGTCTTGTTTGTTGAATTAAAGGAATTGAGTTAGCAAGCATTTCTTTAAGAAGTAATCTTAAATTTTCTGCTTCATCATTAAAGATAGTTTCTAACGCTTTTCCTTTTTCGTTATTTCTTCTTGCTTCTTGTAATCTTGTTTTAATTTGTTGAATTTCATTAGCTTGTACTTGATTTGGTTTACCAAATCCTTGTAAAGCTAAAGCACGATTAGTTTGATTAATTAAAACATCTTCAACTAAACTTTCAATGTTTTCATCTGAATTAATGACAGATAAAATATCATCATTAATATTTGCGAGTTGATCTAAAACATCAAATAAATTAGTTTGGTTAGCAGAAGCTAAAACATTCTGAATTTGTGTATTAAAATTAGTAACCTGATCGTTACTTAATAATTTTTCTGTTTGTTTCTCATGAAGATTAGCTTGAATTTGATTGATTAACTCATTAGCATTTTGCACTAAGTTTAAATTAAATAATTCATCAAAATAATTATTAATTTTTGATTCTTTATCACTTGAATCATTAAATTTATCTAGTTTAAAAAGTGTTTTAAGTTGATTATTTGGTAAAGCATTAATTAAATTTTTAAGAGATTCAATCCCTTGATCTAATTGTCCCTCGTTTGCAATTTTGTCAAAAGCTGTGTTTTTAAGTGAATTGATTTGTTCATCAATTTTCTTTAAAATTGGTGCATTTTGTTTTGAGATTAAATTTAAATTATTGTTTGCATATCCTCTTAAACTATTGATTTGTTGTTTAAGTTTTTCTAAATAATCTCTAATTCCCGCAATTGGTTCTAATTTTAAAATTGCATTTTGAGAATCTTGATTAATTGCTTCAATTAAATCTAAATTATGATTCACTGTACGATAATTTTTATTTTTTGCATCTTCAAATTTTTGTCCAAGATCAAGTAAAACATCAGCTGTTGTGACTTCTTGTGCATATTCTTCTAAAATGAAGTTAGCTGCTTTATTAACAAGTGGATTTTTAGAATTAATTGAAGTACTATCTTTATCGTAATAATTTTGTTTAAATTCATAAACTTTAGTTTTAACATTATCACTCAAAATATTTTCTTCTTTTTCAAGAGAATCAACTTTATTTAAAAATTCAGGGACTGAAATTTCGCCTTTTTGTAAAGATGCTTTATAAGTATCAAACTCCCTTCTTAAATCGTTATCACGAACCAAAGGATCAACTAAATTAAAATCATACCCTTGCTTTAAATCGCTCTTAATTCTAAAAATTTCTTGTGCTAATTGACTATTTAAATTCAATTTCACTTGAACTGATGAACGAGGATCTTCAAGAAGTTGATTAGCTAATGTAACTTTTTTATAAAGATCAATTAAATCGTTTTTCTTTAAATTATTACCATTGTTAGCTAAAAAATCATTAACTATTAAAACAACTTTTTCTTGCAATAAATAGTTAACTGTATCTTTTGGGAATTTACGATCTAAATTAACAAATTCAGGTTTTGCGTATTTCTCATCTTCAAGACGAATTGTAAAAGGTAAAGCTGCTACCAATCCAGCTGTTAATAAAGCACCAGTACCTGATGCAATTAAACCTTTTCGTCCTTTTTTGTTTTCTGATCTATTTGAATTTTTATTCATAATAAATGCTCCTTAATACTTTCAAACTTTTCCCTTATTTTTTCTTAAATTAAATTTTCAACGATATATATATATATATAGGAATAAGGCAAGTTTATACTAGCTTATTATATATAAGAAAACATTTTTATATAGAAAATTACATGACCGGTTAAATATGATATTGTGAAAAATATTTTTTTGCAGCTTGGACATAGGCTCAAAAGTTTTGATTTTTATTAAAGTATCCAAAAAATATTTTTGAAAATTACTTTAAAAAAGTTAAAAAATATATATTAAATTTGATTTTTTCTAAAAAAATCTCAATAAATCTTGAAAAATTAAATTTAAAAGAATAATAAATTTATAAAGATGTAAAATATTATTAATATTTTAAAATGATAAGAATTTCATTCAATAATTTAAGGAGAATTTTATGCTAAATAAAGTCAAAGGTACTAAGGATTATGAACCAATTGAGTTTCAAGTTAAACAAATAATTTACGAAACTTTTTGAAGAACTGCTAAAAAATTTGGATATGTAATGATTGAAACTCCAATTCTTGAAAGTTCAAATTTATTTAAAAGAAGTGTTGGTGATGACTCAGATATTGTCAATAAAGAAATGTACGAATTTAAAGATAAGGGCGATCGGGATATTTGTTTAAGACCGGAAGGAACAGCAAGTTTCGTTCGTGCTCTTATTGAAAATAAATGATATGCTAATTATGATAAATTCGCTTATTTTGGTCCAATGTTTCGTTATGAACAACCGCAAAAAGGGCGTTATAGACAATTTTACCAAGCAGGATTTGAATTTGTTGCTGAAAAAAATTATGTAAAAGATGCAGAATTAATTTTTGCAGCATACTTTTTATTACTTGGTCTAAATATTGAATCTAAGTTAATCATTAATTGCATCGGTGATAAAGAAACTAGAAAAAATTACGAAAAAGCTTTAAAAGAATATTTATTACCTTACAAAGACCAATTAAATCAAATTTCACAACAAAGATTAGAAAAAGGTGGTGTTTTAAGAATTTTGGATGATAAAATGGACTCAAAACACAAATTTATTAAAAATGCACCTAAAATTAAAGACTTTCTTTCACCAGAATCAAAAGAATATTTCAAAAAATTAACCGAATATCTTGAAATACTTTGTGTAGATTTTGAAATTAGTAATGAACTTGTTAGAGGTCTTGATTATTATGATGAGATAGTTTTTGAATTTGTATCTACTTCCAAAAACACAGGAAGCCAAGGAACAATTATTGGAGGTGGAAGATACAATAATTTAATTAAAGAACTTGATGGACCAGAATTATCAAGTATCGGTTTTGCTCTTGGTGTTGATCGTTTAATTAGCATTTTTAAAGAAAATATATTGAATGCATATGAAATCGAAAATTCACTCAATAATCATTTAATTTATTTAGCAGCAAGTCATAGTGAAGAAAGTGCTTTATTATTAAACAAATTAGCAAATCTATTTTTAAGATTTGTATTTGATAGTATTAAAGTTGAATTTAAGGTTTTAAAACCTAAAAAAGTTTATGAAAAAGCTAAAAAATATAATGCAGAAATTTTAATTAGCGATGATATTGTTAACGGTACTGAAATGTTAATGGTAAAACACCTACCTACAAACGATAGCATCCATGTAACTAAAACTACTGAATCATTTATTGATATTATTCGTTTCATGGCGGATAAACAAGTTGAAAATGTTGATCCTGATGAAATCGAAGAATTAATAGAAGGAGTCTTTGAAAATGAATAAGACAATTAATAATAATCAACTTAATTTAAAAAATGAAGGTCAAAAAGTCACACTTTATGGTTGAGTAGCCAACAAAAGAAGATTTGGTGAGCTTAATTTTGTCGACCTTAGAGATAAATACGGAATTACTCAATTAGTTTTTAATAAACCAATTAGTTTTTCTAAAGAAAGTGTTCTTGAAGTTCATGGAACAGTTGTTAAAAGAAAAGATTTTAACGACAAAATAGCAACTGGTGAAATTGAAATTATTGTCGATGAATATAAAGTACTTTCAGAAGCTAAAGAATTACCTTTCCAAGTTCGTGATGATATTGAAGTCAAAGAAGAACTTAGATTAAAACATAGATTCTTAGATTTAAGAAGACCTATTATGCAAAAAAATATTGCATTAAGAAATAAAGTAATTTTTGCAATGCGTGAATTTCTTCAAAGTGAAGGATTCTTAGAAGTTGAAACACCAATTTTAACAAAAGCAACACCAGAAGGTGCGAGAGACTTTTTAGTCCCTACAAGAAACTACAATAGTTTCTTTGCTTTACCTCAAAGCCCACAATTATTTAAACAGTTATTAATGGTAGCTGGTTTTGAGAAGTATTATCAAATTGCACGTTGTTTTAGAGATGAAGATTCTAGAAAAGACCGTCAACCTGAATTTACTCAATTAGATATGGAAGTTAGTTTTATGGATGTTGAGATCTTTCAATCTTATATCGAAAAAATGTTTCAACATTTTATGAAAAAAGTTATGAATGTAGAAATTCAAATTCCATTCCAAAGATTAAAATTTGATGACTGTATTAGTAAATATGGTTCAGATAAACCAGATTTAAGATTCGAAAACTTTATTGTAGATATTCCAGAATTTTGTAATGAAACAGATTTTGTAATTATCAAAAATGCTTCAAGTAAAAGACTTTTAAAAATTGAAGAATCAATTACCAAAAAAGAATTTAAAGTTCTTGAAGAAATTGCTAAGAAAAACAAAGTGAAAGCATTATTTTACTTTGTTGTCGAAAATAACGAAATTACAAGTACTAACTTTGCAAACAAAGTTCCTAATGCAGTTGCTAATTTAATGAAACAACAAACTAATCAAAATGGAACTTACTTAATTTGTGCTGATAAATACGAAAATGCTTCACAAGCATTAGGTGCATTAAGAGTTGAACTTAACTCATGATATAAATGAGCAAAAGATGAATATAACTTTTCATGAATCGTTGATTGACCAATGTTTGAGTACGATGAAGAAACAAATTCATGAGCTGCTGCACACCATCCATTTACTCAATTTGATAATAAACTTGAAGATTTAGATAAATTGCCAAAGGAAAAAGTGCGTGCTAAAAGTTATGACTTAGTTCTTAATGGTTATGAATTAGGAAGTGGTTCTGCAAGAATTTACGACCAAAAAGTTCAAAAGAAAATGTTTGAATTGATCGGAATGGATGAAGCTACTCAAAGAAATAAATTCGGATTCTTTCTTGATGCTCTTGAATATGGAGTACCTCCACACTGTGGTATTGGACTTGGAATTGACCGTTTATTAATGATTCTAGCAAATCAAAATACAATTCGTGATGTAATTGCTTTCCCTAAAAATTCAAAAAGTGAGGATGTTTTCACTAATGCTCCAAGCAATGTTGAAGAACATCAACTTGATGAATTATTTATTAAATTAAGTGAAAAGAAATAATCAAGAGAAAATCACCGTAGAAATACGGTGATTTTTTAATAATTCAAATCATTTAAATCTTAAATAAAAAAATAACCACAAAATGTGGTTATAAAACTTAATAATTAGTTTAAGTAATCTTTACGAATTGGAAATTCCTTAGTTAAAGCAAGCACTTCTTTTTTAAGCTCAGATACTTTGTAAAGTGCTTCTTCGGAATTGGATTCTAAGAATGTTAAATTACGTAAAGAATAATCAATAATATTAGCTAATTCTTTTCATTTAGTAAAGTTTCTACTTGTCATAGCAGCTGTTCCTAAACGAATTCCGCTTCCTAAATTTGGACTTAATTTATCAAAAGGAATAGTATTTTTATTAATTGTAATGTTAATTTTTTCTAAGAAATTCTCAGCTTGTTTTCCGTTAATTCCGTATGATTCTAAAACATTAATCATAAAAAGATGATTATCTGTTCCACCACTAATGATTTTGACACCTTTATCAATAAAGTGTTGGCAAAATTCAGCAGAATTAGTTCTGATTTTACGAGCATATTCTTTAAATTGTGGTTGAAGTGCTTCGTAAAAAGCAATCGCTTTTCCTGCAATAGCATGAAAGAGAGGTCCCCCTTGATATCCAGGGAATACTCAACGATTAATTTTAGTTGCTAATTGCTCGTCATTAGTCATAATGATTCCCCCACGACCACCACGAAGTGTTTTATGAGTTGTCGATGTAATAATATCAGCATAACCAACTGGTGATGGGTGTTCACCAGCTACTATTAAACCTGCAATATGTGCAATATCAGCCATTAATTTAGCACCACATTTGTCAGCTATTTCACGAAAGCGTTTAAAATCAATTGTTCGTGAATAAGCTGAATAACCACAAATAATTAAATTTGGTTTTTCAAGCATTGCTTGTTTTTCAATTGCATCATAATCTAATTTATCATCTTCACCAAGTTCATAAGTAATTGAGTCATAAAAAATTCCACTAAAACTAATTTTATACCCGTGAGTTAAATGTCCACCACAGTTAAGTGAAAGTCCCATAATTTTACCACCACTTGAAACAACACTTGCTATTGCCGCTGCATTAGCAACACTCCCTGAATAAGGTTGAACATTAGCGTATTTAACTTGAAAAAGTTCTTTTAAACGATCGATTGCAGCTTGTTCCACAATATCGACATTTTCACAACTTCCGTAGTATCTTTTACCAGGATAACCTTCACCGTATTTATTTGTTAAAACACTCCCTTGTGCTTTTAAAACATCTTCTGAAACATAATTTTCACTAGCAATTAATTCAATATGATCTTCTTGGCGAGTTAGTTCACTGTTAATTGCATCTTGAATAATTTGGTCTTTTAATTTAATTTTTTGATACATTTTTTCCTCGCTTACTCATTAAATTTATCAATTAATAATTGAATGTTGTAATCATCAGCTGTAATTCTTAATGTTAAATTATGGGTTTCTTCTTTTTGATAATCATCAATTTCTTGAATATCAAAAACATGAGCTACCGCCTTAATTTTGTCAAGAACTTGTTTAATACTTTCTTGATAACTTAATTCAAAAGTTAAATCAATTGTTTTTAATGGATTATAGTTAATTTGTTCAAATTTAGCAGCTGTCTTTTGGTTGATTAGTTCTGCCTCAAATTCTAAGTAAAATGCATTAGTATTATCATAAGCAGGATGTATTTTACCAAGTCATCCAACCATTTTATTGTTATAGTGAATTTTAGCCGAAGCATTAGGATGAATATACTCATTATCTTTGAAAGGAGAAAACTCTAAATTAGTTAAACCGGTTAAGTTAATTAAATCTTGTTTAAGTTGATCGAAAGTTTTTGTAGTTGAAGCAAATCCATAAACAATTTTGTTATCATTAATCATTCCTTTTTCAAAGAAATTAATATTGTTGAGTTTTCTTTTTTGATTATATTCAACAATTTTTTGTAATGAAGTTACTATTGAATTACGAATTTCTTCTCTTTCTTTCGAAACAAAAGTCAGTAATTTCACGCTCTTTTCAAAGTTAAAAGGATTTAGTCAATTTTCGCTAGTAGAAACTAGGGTAAAAGTGCGAGCTTCGTTATATCCTAATTTAGAAATCACAAATTTTGAAATATCACGTTTTTGAGTTGCTAAAGTAATATTTTCAATTGGTTCTGGTTTAAAGTTTTTATAAGAATAAAAACGGAAAAGTTCTTCAATAATATCTTCAAAAATATTTACATCATAACGATAATTAGGTACTAAAATATAATCTTCAATAAATTCATAACCTAATTTAGCAAGTTGGCTTTTAGCTTTATCAAAAACACTTAAATCATCAATATTAGAATATTGTTTTAAAGCTTGCTCATTAAACTGAATTTTTTTCTTAGCAAGTTGGTCTTTATTTGCTCTTTGAACTGTATTTGAAACTTCTAAGCCTTGACAGTAACTTCGAATATAATCGGTAGCTAAATTGGCAAGTTCAAATGAAATTCTCCGTGAACCTTGAGTTGCTGCGTTAGAAATTAATTTAATTTCTTTTGAATTATGACGAATCATTTTTGGGTTAAATAAACCAATTTCAAAAACAAAATCAGTTGTTGCTAAATCTGCTTTATGTTTTTCTAATCCCATTACAGATACTAATGAAATAGGACCATTTTCGTCGTAAATTGCTAGTGCATCTTTTACTTCAACTTCTTTATTACCTAATATAGTTAATTTTCCGCTATAAAGTTTTGTTGTTAAATTATCACCTATTTTTGAGCGATCGTAAACATGAGCAGGAACACCAATGTTAATTAAACAAAGGTTTGTTAAATTAACTGCTCAACTAAATTTAGATGAAATTCCATGTTTAGCAAGTAAAAGTTTATCTTCAAAACTTGTTTCTTTATGTCCCTTAACTTCTGTAAAACTTAATAAACTAGCCAAATTCGGATTAGAAGTTAACTTAGTTTGAAAGCTATCAGGAATTTGTTTTAAATCAAATACAAATTCTGTTTCAAAATAACTTGCTAGTTCACGAGCTAAAACATAATATGAATTTGCATCATTTCGATTAGCTGTTACTGAAATTTCAATTAAAAAATCATCAAGTCCTAATTTTGTAATAGGATCATCATGAATACTTGCGAAATCATTTGGCAAGATTAAAAGTTGATTAGCTTCTTCTAAAAGCTCTCAGTTGTATCCAATCTCACTAAAAGCAGCCATCATTCCTTGTGATTTTTCACCTTTTAAAACAACTTCACCAAAAGTTGTTGTCCCTTTTTTAGCACCAATTGGAAAACAAATAGTTAAATTTCCTGGTTTTAAAATTCTATTGTTGGTTTGAATTTGAAAAATTCCATCTTTTGTTTCTAATTTAACAATATCTAAACGATCAGAATTAGGGTTTGGATAAACATCTAAAACTTTTCCAAAAAGTAAACCTTGAACATCTGAAAAAGGTTTAATTTCTTCGACTTCAAGACCAATTTCATTTAATGCAACCTCAACCTCTTGTGGGGTTAATTTTTTGTTTGGTAAAAATTTATTTAAGTGATTTAATGAAAGAATCATCTTAAACTCCTTTCTTAGTTTCCTTGATTAAATTTCAATCAATAGGATTTAAATTTTCTTTTTTAAGATATTTATTAATTGTTTTAAATAGTGGAAATTGATTAAAACTGAGATGAGCACTTAATGGACTAGGATGACTAAGGTTAATTAAATAATGTGGTTGAATTGGTAATTTTTTCACTAACTTTTGAGCAGGTTTTCCAAGAGCAACAACTATCACTTTTGGATTGTTTGTAAGAATTTCTTCCAAAACTTTTAAAGTGAAATTTTGTCATCCAAAAGCTTCATGTGAATGAGCTTTGTTTTGGGAAACTGTTCAAACTGTATTCATTAAAAGTACACCTTGCTTTGCTCAGTTAGTCAAATCATTTGTTTCAATTTTAGTTTTTGGATAATCTCTTTTGAGATTTTTAAAAAGGTTAACCAATGATTTAGGTGTTTTATTTAAATCTTGATAGCGAGCACTAAATGCAAGACCATCAGCTTGATCAATTTGATGATATGGATCTTGACCTAAAATTACAACTTTAGTTTCATTTAATTGAAAATATTCAAAAGGTCGAAACATATCCATTTGGTGAGGAAATACAGTTTCGTTTTGATCTTGTGCTTTTTGTAATGAGCTTAAAATTTGAGTAAAATATGGTTTTGTTCCTTCACTTTGTAAAACTTTTAAAAAACTATCTTTCATTGCTAAATTGCTCCATAATTCTTAGATCATTACGGTATAAATCACGAATATCTGTAAAACCATATTTAATCATTGTAATTCTTTCTATTCCAAGTCCAGCTGCAAAAGCATTTAAGCTTAAATCTGTATAACCTGCTTGTTTTAAAACATTTGGATGAAGCATTCCTGCTCCTAAAATTTCAATTCAACGATTATGGTAGAAAACATCAACTTCAACACTAGGTTCTGTAAAAGGAAAATAACTCGGACGAAGTCTAACTTCCACTTCTTCTTCTAAAACATATGAAAGCAGTGATTTTAAAGTTCAAATTAAATTTGAAAAACTAAGCTTCCCAACTGATACAAAATCAACTTGTGTAAATTGATGTGAGTGAGTTGCATCATCTTCATCATTACGGTAAACTTTCCCAATTGCAAAAATCGAAATAGCTTGATTTGCATTTTCTTCAAGTACTTTGGCTGTAATTCCGGTATTGTGAGTTCTTAATAAAGTTGCAGAATTAATATAAAGTGAATCATGCATCGCACGAGCGGGGTGATCGCTTGGAATATTTAAACGCTCAAAATTATAAAGATCACTAACTATTTCACCTGCTTCTTCTTGGTAATAACCGTGAGCAAAAAATCAATCTTTAAGACGCTCTTCAATTAAAGTGATCGGATTTAAGCTTCCTGGTTTTAAAAATGGACGAGCAACATCTACTTTTTCACTAGCTATTTTTGCTTCAATTTCTAAATTTTTAATACGAGTTTCCGCTTTAGTAAAGAAATCCTCATACTCTTTTTTTAACAATGTAATTTTTTGTCCTAAAAGTTTTTTATCTTCTGGTTTGGCTTTTTTTAATTCTTGTTGTAACTGGAAAAGTTCACCTTCATTAGAAAAAAGTTCTGCTTTTATTTTTTTAAGATCTTCTAATGAATTAATTTGATTTAAATTGAATTTCATTTTTAACTCCTTTTTTTAATTTCATTTCAATATTTAACATAACTTTGCTCGACTGTATTGTTACTTGGTAAATAAAATTGAGAATTAATTAATTCTTTTGGTAAATAAGTTTGCTTAACATAATGAGTTTGAATATTATCGTGCGGGTAAATATAACCTATTCCATCACCTAACTTTTGAGCAGATGCGTAATGAGAATCACGCAAATGTTTTGGAACTTCATAAATTTTACCTTGATCTAAAACTGCTTCGACATTGCTAATTGCTAGATAAGCTGAATTAGATTTCGGTGCCAAAGCAACATCTAAAATAGCGTTAGCAATTGGTAATTTCCCTTCTGGTAAACCTAAACGTTCAAAAGCTTGAATTGCTAGTTGTACCCGAAGAGCAACATTACTAGAAGCTAAACCTACATCTTCATAAGCAGCACAAAGAAGTCTACGGAAAAGACCATCAATGTCACCTGATTTTAAAATTAAAAAACCGTAATAAAGTGCAGCATCAGGATCACTTCCACGAAGTGATTTATGAAATGCAGAAAGATTATTATAATGAGCACTTTGATTTGAATCACTATAAAAATTAATATTAGGAATAATTGTTTTTAAATCAGCTTGTGTAATTGGTTTTGATTTTTCACTAAGAAAAGCAAGCATTTGTAAATTATTAATACTTAGTCTAAAATCACCAGCTGAATAATTTGCAAGCTCAATTAATCTTTCATCTGAAATATTTAAGTCTGGAAAATATTGAATTTGAATATTTCTAAGTCCCGCAACAAGTTCAGCTTCACTTAATTTTTTAAATTGTAAAATTTGCATTCTACTTCTTAACGCAGGATTAACTTTAAAATATGGATTTTCAGTTGTGGTTGCATAAACTATAATTTTGTCAAATTCTAAATATGAAAGCAAAATATCTTGTTTATCTTTGTTTAAACGATGAATTTCGTCAATGATAATAATTTGTTTAGTACTTAAAATTTTAGTTAAATCAGCTTTGGAATCAACACTTGCATTAAAATAACCATATTCCATTTCTAAATCATTAGCAAGTGAAATAGCGGCTGAAGTTTTCCCGATCCCGCTTTCACCAAAGAAAATAAAACTTGTTGTTAATTTATTTTGAGCAACCTTAAAAAGTAATGGTTTAAGGTGGTTTTGTCCAACTAAATCTTTAATTGTTTGAGGTCGAATTTCATTAGCTAAATTCTTATTCATAATATGTTTATTATTATATTATGTTTAAATTAAAAAGTGTGAATTTAATTCTCACTTTAATAAAAATTAGTATTAATAGAAAAACAAACTAATTTCTAAATCTTGAAAATTGAAAATTTCCAAATTTAGCACTCGAAGGTCTTGAATGAAAAAAATAGAGTTTTTTTAATTAATTTTTTGTTTAATTTTTTATAATAATATAAACAATTTATTTAAATAGAAGGAGAAAAAATGAGTCAAAAAAGATTACAAGATGACTTTTATGATTTTGTCAACGCAGAATGATTAGCAACAGCTCAAATTCCTGGTGACAAATCATTAACAGGTGCATTTGAAGAAATGGATCGTGATTTAGAAAAATTACTCAAAGAGTTAATTAGTGATTGAGCAAGTGGTAAAAAAGAAGTCCCGGCAGATGCTAATTTACATAAATTAGTGACAATGTATAAAATGATTGTTGATACTAAAACAAGAGATCAACTTGGTTGAAAACCTGCACAAGAATGATTAAATAAAATTTTAGATTTACAAAGTTTTTCAGAAATCAATGATCGTTTTGTCGAATTTGAATATAAATATAACTTCTTACCATTAGGTTATGGAGTTTCACAAGATTTTGTTAACAACCGTATTAAAGTTCTTTGATTAGGTGAAATTGGTACAATTTTACCTTCAAGAGAAAATTATGATAAACTTGAAAAAGAAAAATTCTTAAGCGTATGAAGAAATATGAATTTCAAACTTGCAACAAGTTTTGGATTAGAAGCTGATTTAGTAAATAAAATGTTAGATCAAGCTTTAGAATTTGATAATTTATTAAAAGATTATGTTCTTACAAGTTTACAAAAAGCAGATTATGTTTCTTTATATCACCCTAAAAAATTAGAATGATTTGAAAATAAATCAAAAGTATTTGATTTAATCAAAATCGCAAAACAACTTGTATCAAATCAAGAAATTGATTTTATTGCAGTTGATAACCCAAGTTTCATTGAAAATTTAGATGTAATTTTTAACGAAAATACTTTTGAAGGATATCGTGCTTTAATGTTCTTTAATAATTTAAGCTTTATTGCTCCTTACATTACAGAGCAAACACGTGCAATTGCTTCAGAATATAAAAATACTCTTTATTCAATTGAAAAAAATAGAGATCTTCAAGATTTTGCTTATGATGTTGTGCAAAGATACTTTTCAATGCCACTTGGAATTTACTATGCAAAAACTTATTTTGGAGAACAAGCAAAAAAAGATGTTGAAAAAATGGTTAATAATATGATCAAAATCTATGATCGTAGATTAGCTGAAAACGATTGATTAAGTCCTGCAACAATTGAAAAAGCAAGACTCAAACTTTCTAAATTAGGAGTTATGGTTGGATACCCTGAAGAAATTCAAGGATACTATGATCAATATCAAATTAAAAGTTATGAACAAGGTGGAACAATTCCAAGTAATATCTTTTCTATTTTAGATGCTTTAACTGCTTATAACTATCAAGAATATTTACAAAAAACTAATGAAAAATTATGATCAATGTCACCAGCCAGAATCAATGCTTACTTCCAACCATTTTTCAATCATATCGTATTTCCTGCTGCTATTTTATCTGCACCTTTTTACGACATTAATCAAGGATCAAGTGCAAATTACGGAGGAATTGGTGCTGTTATTGCACATGAAATTTCACATGCATTTGATAATAATGGTGCACAATTTGATGAAAATGGAAGCTTAAATAGTTGATGAACACCAGAGGATTATCAAGTCTTTAAAGAAAAAACTCAAAAAGCAATTGAATTATTCGATGGAATTGAAACAGAAGTTGGAAAAGTTAATGGACAATTAACGGTATCAGAAAATATTGCTGATATTGGTGGATTCTCTTGTGCATTAGAAGCTGCTAAATTAGAACCTGATTTTGATGTTAAAAAATTCTTTGAAAATTGAGCTCGAATTTGAAAAATCTTAATCAAACCAGAAGCTGCTAAACGTAGATTAGAAAGCGACGTGCATGCACCTGGTAAACAAAGAGCTAATGTTCAATTAAGTAACTGTGATTTATTCTATGAAACATACAATATTCAACCACAAGATAAAATGTATGTCGCACCAGAAAAACGTGTTAAAATTTGATAATAAATAACTTCGAGTAAACATAAACCACATCTTGAAAGATGTGGTTTTATTGTGAATAATTAAGAAAATAAATATAAAAAAAGCATAAGTTAAGTTACTTATGCTTTTTTGATAATTTCATTATTTTGCTTGTTTTGAAATTTCTACTAACATTGAAAATGTTTTTGGTTCGTTAATAGCTAATTCTGAAAGCATTTTACGGTTAATTGTAACGTTAGCACGTTTAAGACCATTAATGAATTTTGAATAGCTTAAACCTTCTGCTCTAGTAGCAGCGTTAATACGAGCGATTCAAAGTTTTCTAAAGTTTCTTTTAACTTGTTTACGGTCTCTAAAAGCATATGTTCAACCTTTAACAACTTGTTGTTTAGCAACTTTGTATCCGATTGATTTGTGTCCAAAGTATCCTTTAGCTAATTTTATTCATTTTTTACGTCTTGCTCTTGTAACTGTTCCACCTTTAACTCTTGCCATATTAATATTCCTTTCATAAAATAAATTGTAGTTTTATCTCTTGTAAAAATAATAATTTAACAAGATTAGATCAATGCTTTAAATCTTTTAAGGTCACTTCTTGACATAAGAGCAGATTTACGTGATTGACGTTTTTGTTTTGTTGATTTGTTTTGTGCTAAGTGTGAACGGAAAGCTTGTTCTCTCATAACTTTACCTGTTCCAGTAACTTTAATACGTTTTTTTAACGCACTTTTAGTTTTCATCTTTGGCATTTAATTCTCCTTCTTTAGTCTCTTGACTTTTTTCTTTTAGATATTTGGTAATTTTTTGTTTATTTGGTTGGAGATTCATATCAAGAAAACGATCATTAACAAGTTTTGGCTCAGTTGCTTTATCAGCAATATCTTCTAATGTAGCAAAGAATTTTTCAAGTGTACCAAGACCTAAGTCTTTTCTACCAATTTCTCTACCTCTTAATTTTAAAGAAACTTTAATACGGTCTCCTTTTAATAAGAATTCACGAGCTTTACGACTTTTTGTAAGAAGGTCATTTTCACCAATCATTGGTGTTAAACGAACTTCACGGTTTTGAACAATAGTTTGTTTTTCTTTAAGTTCTTTTTGTTTCTTCTTACGATCGTATTTAAATTTACCGTAATCAATGATCCGAGCAATAGGTTTAGGTTTAACGCTAATTAAAACTAAATCCTTTCCCTCTGATTTAGCAATTTCAATTGCTTCTTTTGTATATTTAACACCAAGCTTTTCACCATCTGCACTAACTAAAAAAATTTGTTTAAATGGGATGTTGTTGTTAACATAATGTTCTTGTTGTGGTTTCTTTTTGTCTTGCATAAGCCCCTATCCTAATAAATAAAAATAAAGTGGTTAACCACTTCCTCATCTACTAAAAAAGGTATCAGAATTGTTGATACATTAATTGTAGCAAAACCCAAGGCTATTACCATCAGGTGAGAAGTGAAATTCTACTTTCTGCAATTAAGTTTTTATTGCTTATTTATTTTATCACAATTCACTTTTATTCAAAACTTCCAAAGACTTCTGTGCTAACTTACAAATCTTGTAGCTAGTATTAAAAAATAATTTTGAGAAATTTTTATAAATTTTTATTTTTTTAAAAAATAAAATTCAAAACAATCTCAAAATAAAATATTTAAATAAGAAAAATGATCCAAAAAAATTTATTTGATTTTTATAATAATTCATATAGAATATATATGGGACTACTATAAAAAGTCCCACCACTGTTTGAAACAGAACTTTTTGAATAAAATAGTTCTAACATGTTTATATATTAACTTTTTTTAAATTTATAAATCACTTTTTGGAAAAGTCGCATTCCAAAAAATTCTAAAATTTTACATAATATAAAAATAAACCTATATACTTAACTTGTTTTTTATTTTTCTAAATTAATAAATTTCGCAATATACAATTTTATTGTATGTCACAGAATAATTATGGGAAGTAGAGTAAAACTCTACTTTCTTTTTTTTTTTTTTTTTGTTCTTTTTTAGTATTTTTTTATTTATATAAAGCTATGAAGAAGAAAATAATTCTAATTGTAACTTTGATCTTAATTTTCATAACTCTCTTTGGTGTCTCTAATTATTTTTATCAAAATCCAAATCTAAAAAATGAACCTATTTTTAAATCTATTTATCAATATAAAATAACTGGTGCTGTTAAAAAACCTGGACAAATCGAATCAAATACTCCTTTAAATTACCGTCAATTATTTTTTCGAGCACAAGTTGTTTCACAAGCTGATTTAAAAAGTTTTGATTTAAATCAAAAAGCACCAACTTATAAAAATATTTTTGTGCCTTTTCGAAAAATGAAAATTCATTGAAATCAATTAAAGAGTGTTAAACAATTACAAGATTTTAAAATTAACTCAAAAGTAGCTGACAAAATCCTTAAATATAAACGAAAACATAGAATAAAAGTGACATGAAAACAATTAATTATTGATTGCAAATTAAGTGCTGATGATTTGGAAATTTTGCAAAAAATCTTAATTCTCGAATCAAATGATTAAATTATTTCTTAATCAACTTTCTCTTATTAAATATCTTTTTTAATAAAGATTTTGTCTGACTTATTTTTGTTTTTCTTCTAATCTTATTTAATTGATTTGCGTGAGGTTGAAAAACATTAGTAATTCTTACTTTCCCCTTCTTAGCAATTAGCTTCTATTTGATTTATAAAGAATATTTTATTTGGAAAATTAAAAATCTTTCCACATTGAATTTACAGGCTAAAGTAGTAGATATTCAAGATCAAAAAGTCATTTTAAGAGATAAAAATTGAATTTATTATCTTTTTTACAAAAAAGATAATCAGGAATTTTTTCTTTATCAAAATGTAAATTTAGAATCAATTAGAATTACTAAAATTGATTTTCGATATCAAATAGCAAATGTAAAATTCCAAAATATAAGCAAAGCAAAAACATTAGATTTACGATATTTCTTATTTTTATGCTTTCAAAATAAATCACAAAGCTATAACAATCTTGTTTTACCGATCTTTTTTGGTTTTTTCATAAATAGTAATAATGAACTAGTTGAAAATCTAAAAAATTTAGATAGTTTGCATTTAATAATAGTTAGTGGATTTCACTATTTAATTCTTGAAAAGTTGATTGAAAAAATAACTACTAAATTTGACAAAAATGGAATTTGTATTGTAGTTCTTTTAACTTTTTATTTTTGAATAGGTAAAAGTAATTTAGCAAGTTTTAAAAGTTGATTGTGAATTATCAGTTTGAAACTTTCTAAAATTTCAAGATGAACTAAACAAAATTCTTGTAAGTTTCAAAGATTGTCAACAATTAGCTTAATTCACGCTTTTTATAATCCGTTACATTTTCTTAAAATTGGTTTTTTAATCTCGTATTTGTTAACCTTTTATTTAATTAGTGGTTTTTTAAATTTTGAAAAGAAAGAATTAAGAAAGAAGCTTTTCTTAATTTTGAAAGCTTGAACACTTTCTGTTTTGTTTCTTATTTCAATCAGTAAACAATTTTCTCTTTTTGGAATTCTTAGTAATTTAATTTTGAGCTTTGTTTTTGAAATTTTGATAGTTATTTTGCTACCTTGTTTATTTATTCCATTTTTAATTGATGGTTTTTACTTGGTGATTTTAAATCTTTTGAAGTTCTTAAATAGTTATAATGTTCTCTTTGTTTTCAATACCTTACTTTCCTATTGACATTTAGTACTTTTATTTGTCTATTTGGATCTAATTTATTTAATTCGAAATAAAAAATACTAGCCAAGCTAGTATTTGCATCAATAAACCACGTTCTGTCCCTTTTACAAGGTGTCAGCAATTTATCTAATGTTATCAAAATAACATTCCTAAAATTCGTTGAATTCCTATTTTAGATTCCTCTACCATAATTTGAGTTTCTAGCTCATGGAGTTTACCCGTTTCACAATTCTCGTCTCTGTGGCACTAGTCGTCTAATAGCCTAAGCTTATTGGGCTTAGCATGAACACTACTACCATCTCAGGTAGTGCTAGCGTGGATTTTCCTCAAACAATTTAAAAATTGCCCGCTGCTGACTTGATACTATTTAATATTACTACATTTAAATTAAATTGCAAAATTATTAATTAAAAAATGCTCAAAAATTTCGATTCCATCAAAATTTAAACTCTTCAAATCACGGTCAAGTTGTTCTAAATTTAAGATAATTTTTTGAATTTTTTGAATTCCATATTTTTGAATTTGTTTTTGTGCAATTTTGACACGATATTCGTTAACTTTTAAAAAATTAGCAACTTCTTTTGTACTCATTTGTAATTGTAAAAGGTAATAGACTTGATTTGCAAGAACAAAACTTCATGAAATTTGTGAAAGTAATTGAATTGTTGTCTCACCTGCATAAAGATGATTCTTATAAGTATTAATAATTTTTTGAAAATTTCACTCTTGAATAG
Organism: Mycoplasmopsis gallopavonis; assembly: GCF_900660635.1. Taxonomy (GTDB): domain Bacteria; phylum Bacillota_I; class Bacilli_A; order Mycoplasmatales; family Metamycoplasmataceae; genus Mycoplasmopsis; species Mycoplasmopsis gallopavonis. Next base: position 253,950 of record NZ_LR215031.1, on the reverse strand, counting down.
CGTTAACAAAATCAAAAGCAGTGTTAACTGCATATTTTGATAAATTTTCATCAATAAGTGTTTTCGAAAAAGGTTGATTTAGCAAAATTAATTTATCAACTTCTTGAAGAATTAAAGCAAGATTATCAGGTAATTTTTGAAGTAAATACATTGCATCTAAATACGAGATTTTATTTCCTTTGGAAGCAACATACCGAATAATTTCATTAGGGAGATCTTTATTATTAATTTTTTCAGTGTAAATAACTTCAAGTTTTGAGTTTCTTTGTAACATCTCTGTAAAATGATTATTTACAAATTTACTTGTTTCTCAAATAAAAACAATCTCATCAAGCTCATTATAACTTAATGCAACTAGCAGTTCATTTGCATATTTCATTTCTTGTTTAGTTAGTTTTTTTGTCTTAAACAAAGAAAAGTTTTTAATCAAAATCAGTCTTGCTAATCCTAAAATATTTTGTGAGCTAATTGCATCAACAAGATCGCTAATAGTGCTATTTTCATCTAAAAAAACAATTTGCTCAGCAGAATATTTAGATTTAAGTTTCTTAACTTTATTTTCAATTAAAAAAGTTTCTTCACCATAAAATAATTTCATATTTTAATTATAATTTGAAACTTTAAAAAATAAGAATTTTAAATAAAAAAACCAATAACAAATGATTAATGTTATTGGTTTGATTGAAATCCTGAGTTTCCAAGTTGAGACGCTATAAAAAACGAATACATCTATAAATAAGGTGTATTCGTTTTTTTACATTTAAAATTACACACATAGAATTAACTCATACATGCGATAAAATCTTTATAAATTTTTATATTTTCTTTGTGGTTTTCATCCAAATCATTAATTATTTCTTGTACCACTTTTCCATTTACTTCTTTTTTTGTTATAGTCATCATTCTTAATGAATCCACAAATAAATCTAACGTCACTTTTTGTATTTCTCCATTGATTTCATAATATTTCTTTAATTTATAAAGACAGTATTTTAAAACAACAAGAGCAATGAAACATAATAAAAGATGTGCAAGTATATGCTGTTCATTATGAACAAAAACAGGTCTAACTTGTAAAGAAGATTTTAATGTTCTGAAATTTTCTTCTACTTTTCATTGTTTTCTGTAAATTTCATTAGCTTTTTCTGGTGTTAAATCTAAAATATTGGTTTCAATAATGTAAAAACCATCTTCAGATTCTTTTTTCTTAATTTTCTCTCAATTTAATTTACCCACTGTTTTGCCATCAATGTCCATGTATTTCTTTTTATATTCTGGAACTAAAGAACTAAGTGGGAGTTCTCCATTTACAGTTTTCTTATTCAATTTATCAATAAAATTATTTCTTTTTAATTTATCTAAAGTCTTTTTCCCAGGACTGAAAAACACACATCATTTTCTGTATTTACCATTAAATCTATTTTTGTTTCAAACAGATTCAACAATTTGTTCTTTCCAAAACATTTCATCTCTAAAAACATAATGTTTGTCCTCAAGAATGAATTTTTTCATCCCAATACTTAATGTATCTAATCTTTTTTGGAATATATATTTAATTCCTTTTTGTTCTAGGAAACGTAAGTTTGCATTGTTATTTATTCCACGATCTGCAACTATTATAATATCCTTTATTTTATAGATTGATTGAAGTTCTAAAACGAAGGATAACATTGTTTTACCATCAGCCGTGTTACCTGGGAACACTTTATAGTGTATTGGTATTCCGTTTTCATCTACAGCCATTGCTATGACTACTTGATCTTCATTGTGTTTTCCGTCTTTTGAAAAACCGTTTTTTCTTATTCCTTCTCTTGTAAAGCTTTCAAAATAAACTGTTGTGTTATCGAAGTGAAAAACTTTATTATTACGATTTGTGAATTCATTTATTTTTTGAAATAAATTGACTAAAACAGAATTCTTATTTTCGAAAATAACATCAAGATAGTTATATATTGATGATTTTTTAACATTAATATCATTTATAAAATCACTTTTATTTTTATATTGTGACATATAGCTTCTTGGAAGGATAATTCTAGTTGCTATGAAAAATTCCAAAACCTCTTCTAACGATTTATGTTTACTTTTTGGTAATGCCGAAAATAAATCTAATTCTTTAATAACTTTATAAATTAAATCAACTCCAATATTTTGGATACTTGTTTTTACAGAAGTAGGTTTTAATAATTTAAAAAACTCTTCTTTTGCAACAGTTTTATCTAAAGATGTATCTACTTTTTTTGCTATTTCTTTTATATCTTCAATTGAAGATAATCCATACTTTTCTTTGATATCTTCTCAGTACCCTAGACCAATCTGATTTCCATAACCTTTTTTAAAACCTTTAGAAATAGCTAAAACTAAATAATATTTTCCATTTTGTTTTTTCTTGCATAAACTGTAACTCATGCTCTTATTATATCATTTTATGTGTGTAATGTAAGTAAAAAAAACATTTTTTTCTTTAGGTCATATATCTTTGATATATGTATAAAAAAATAAGCCTAAAAAATAAGCTCAACTTGGAAACTCAGGAAAATAATTTCATATTTTAATTATAATTTGAAACTTTAAAAAATAAGAATTTTAAATAAAAAAACCAATAACAAATGATTAATGTTATTGGTTTGATTGAAATTTTATTATTAGAATTCTATAAATCAGCAACTGTTCCACCAGCTGCTTCGATAGCAGCTTTAGCAGAAGCACTAACTTTGTGTACTTTAACAGTTAATTTTTTAGATAAAGTTCCATTTCCTAAAACTTTAATAGGTAAAGTTCTTTTTACTAATCCTTTAGCAAAAAGTGAATCAATTGTAACTTCTTCGTTTGCTTCGTAACGTGTTTCTAATTGTTGTAAGTTAACCACTTGGTATTCAATGTGATTTACATTTGTAAATCCACGTTTACCAATACGACGGAATCATGGTGTTTGACCCCCTTCAAATCCAAGTCTGTGTCCTTTACGTTTGTTTTGTCCTGATTGACCTTTACCAGCTTGTTTACCTTTTCCAGCAGCGTGTCCACGACCTTTACGGTGTTTTTCTGGTCTTGAACCTTCTGCAAAAGCAAGTTCGTTTAATCTAATTCTTGACATATTATTCGAAGTCCTTTACTTTTTTATCTCTGATATCTGCAATTTGTTCTACTGTTCTAAGTGTTTTAAGAGCTTCTACAGTAGCTTTAACTGTGTTAGCTTTTGAACGTGATCCATATGTTTTTGTAACAATATCGGTGTAACCTGCAAGTTCAACAACTGCACGAACTGTTCCAGAAGCAATAAGCCCTTTCCCTTTCGCAACAGGTTTTAACATAACTCTTGAAGCTAAGAATTTAGCTTTTGTTTCATGTGGAACTGTTCCATTTACAACAGGAACTGATACTAAATTGTTTTGAGCGTCTTTAATAGCTTTTTTAATTGCGTCTGGAACTTCATTTGCTTTTCCGTGTCCATATCCAACTTGTCCTTTTTTGTTTCCTACTACAACAAAGGCTGAAAAACTAAATCTTCTTCCACCTTTAACAACTTTAGTAACACGTGCAATATCAACAACTTTTTCTGTAAATTCTGATTCTACTCTTGGACGACGAGGTTTTCTTTGCATTTGACGAGGTTTTTTTGATTCTTGATCGTTTTTATCGTTTCTTACAACTTTTTTAGCAGTAACTTCTTTTGTACCTGTTGTTTGTTCAACAACTTTTTTATCTTTTTGGTTTTCCATTAGAACTTAACTCCTTTTTCTCTTACGCTTTCTGCAAAAGCTTTAACACGTCCGTGGTAAATGTAACCTGCACGGTCAAATACCACTTCTTTAATTCCTAAAGCAACGATTTTATCACCCATAACTAAACCTAAGTTTTTAGCAGCTTCAATATTTCCTCCGTATACACCTGAGTTTAATGTTGATGCACTTGCAAGAGTAACACCTTTAGTGTCATCAATAAGTTGTGCATAAAAGTTTTGGTGTGATTTAAACACGTTTAAACGTGGTTTAATGTTTGTACCAGAAATGTGTTGACGTAAACGAATGTGTTTAACTTTTCTAGCTTTATTTCTTGATAATTTTGCCATACTTGATACCTAAGCTCTAAATTATTTAGAAGCTGTTTTCCCTTCTTTACGTCTAATTTGTTCACCTTTGTACGCAATTCCTTTACCTGAATATACGTTAGGTTTTCTAACTGCACGAATAACTGATGCAAAGTGTCCTACACTTTGTTTGTCAATTCCTGAAACAGCAACTTCTGTTGGTTTACCAACTGTTACAGTTACATCGCTTGGAATTTCTAATACAACTGGATGTGAATATCCAGCTAAAATTTCTAATTGTGAACCTTTAAGAGTTGTTTTGTATCCAACCCCTTTAATTTCAAGGTCAATTTTATACCCTTCACTTACACCTTTAATCATGTTTGAAATGTGTGAATTTGTTGTACCGTGTAATTGTTTAGTGTGTTTTTCTTCGTTTGCACGAACTGTTTTCACTAAGTTATCTTCTACATTAACAGAAATAAGTGGACTAAAAACTCTCTCTAATGTTCCTAATTTACCTTTAACAATAACTTTTGTCCCATCAACAGTAACAGTTGTTCCTGCAGGGATTGTTAAAATACGATTTCCAACACGAGACATGCTTTTACCTATCAAATGTAAGCGATGATTTCACCACCTACATTTGCCTTTCTAGCTTCTTTTCCTGTCATAAGACCTTTTGATGTAGAAATAATAACTGTACCATATCCTGAAAGTACTGATGGAATTTCTTCAGCCTTAACATAAACTCTAAGACCTGGTTTTGAAACTCTCTTAATTCCAACGATAGCTGCTTGACCTTTTTTGTATTTTAATGTAACAACGATTTGTTTTTCTGTTTTTTCACCTTGAACTTCGTATGAAGCAATGTACCCTTCGCTTTCAATTAACTTAACAATAGCTTCTTTTTTAGCTGAATATGGAATTGATACAGTTTTGTGTTTTCTAGCGTTAGCGTTTTTAATTCTAACGATTAAATCTGAAATTGGATCTGTAATAAACATAATTATCAACTCGCTTTCTTCATACCTGGAATTTTACCTTCATGTGCAAGGTTTCTAAAGCAGATACGACATACTTTGTATTTTCTTAAAACAGCATGTGGACGACCACATAATTCACAACGTGTATAAGCACGAACTGCAAATTTAGGTTGACGCTTTGCTTTTTCGATTAATGCTTTTCTAGCCATTATTTAGCTCCTTTTTTGTCAAATGGTACTCCTAAAAGTTCTAATAAACTTTTAGCTTCAGAATCAGATTTTGCTGTTGTTACAATAAGAACATCAAGTCCTTTAATACGACGAATTTTGTCAAATTCGATTTCTGGGAAAATAATTTCCTCTTTAATTCCTAATGCAAAGTTTCCTCTTCCGTCAAATGCTTTAGGATTTGCACCACGAAAATCACGAATACGTGGCATTGCAACATTAATTAATTTTTCTAAGAATTCTCACATTCTATCTCTACGAAGTGTAACTTTTCCACCCATAGGCATTCCTTCACGTAATTTTCATGAAGCGTTTGATTTCTTAGCTTTTGTTTGAAATGGTTTTTGAGAAGAAATTAAAGTTAATTCTTGTAAAACTTCTTCAATAGCTTTTGAGTTTGAAACTTCTTTTCCAGCTGTCATATTTAATACGACTTTTTCAATTCTTGGTACTTCCATAATAGATGAGTAGTTGTATTTTTCTTGTAAAGCAGGGATTACTTTTTCTTTATATGTATTTTTTAACATAATTAAATTTCCTTCTTAGTTTTTCTTACAACTCTCACTTTTTTACCATCTTTGTTTTTTGAATATCCAAGTTTTGAAAATTCTGCCGGAGAGTTTTTTGATGCTTTTTTAACTAAATAAGCAACATTTGATGCATGAATTGGAGCTTCTTTTTCAGTAATAGAACCATCTTGGTTTTGTTGTGTAGGTTTGTTGTGTTTTGTTACAATGTTGATATCTTTAATAATAACTCTGTTTTGTTTGTGTAATACTTTTTCAATTCTTCCAATTTTTCCTTTTTCTTTACCAGCAATAACGATTACTTCATCATCTTTTTTGAATTTCATAATTTAATTCTCCTTAAAATAACTAATTATAATACCTCTGGTGCAAGAGAAACGATTTTTGGATATTTTTCACGAATTTCACGTGCTACTGGACCAAACACACGTGTTCCACGTGGTGTTCCATCTTCTTTAAGTATTACAACAGCATTATCGTCAAAACGAATGTATGAACCGTTGTCACGGTGAATTCCGTAACTTGAACGAACTACAACAGCTTTAACTACTTGCCCTTCTTTAACCATACCATTTGGCATAGCTTTTTTAACTGAACATACGATAACGTCACCGATTTTAGCAACTTTTTTCTTTGAACCACCTAAAATACGAATAACACCGATTTCTTTAGCACCTGTGTTATCTGCAACATTTGCTCTTGAAAGTTCTAAAAGCATTATTTTGCTCCTTCAACTGCTGCTTCTTTGATTGAAACTAATCTAAAGTGTTTTGTTTTTGAAAGTGGTCTTGTTTCCATGATAACAACAATGTCACCAAGTTTTGCTTCGTGGTTTTCATCATGTACAGCAAAACGTTTTGTAGATTTAAAACGTTTTGAGTAAAGAGGGTGTTTTTTGTATGTATCAACAGCAACAATAATTGTTTTGGCAGTTTTACCTGCTGAAACAACTGTTCCTACTAATGTTTTTCTTGTATTTCTTTCCATGATTATTTTGCTCCTTGTTTTTCGTTTAAAGCAGTAAGAGCTTTGGCAATATCTTTTCTAATTACTGAAATTTTGTGTGTTTCTTTTAAGTCACCTGTTACATTTCTATATCTTAATGTAAATAATTCTGCTTTTAAATCAACAACTAATTGTGTTAATTCTTCAACTGATTTTTTTTGTAAGTCTTTATAAAGCATTATTTATCCCCTTCTGATTTTTTAACAATTTTTCATTTAACAGGTAATTTGTGTCCAGCTAGACGTAACGCATCACGTGCTATTTCTTCTGAAACTCCAGAAACTTCAAACATCATTGTGTTTACTTTAACTGCTGTGTATCATAATTCAGGTGCACCCTTACCAGAACCCATACGAACTCCGATAGGTTTAGATGTTTTTGCAAAGTGAGGGAAGATACGAATAATAACTTGTCCTTCACGTCCCATTCTACGTGTAGCAGCAATACGAGCTGATTCGATTTGTCTTGCTGTTACTCAAGCTGAAGTAACTGCTTGTAAACCAAATTCTCCAAAAGCAACTGTGTTACCTTTTGTTGCCTTACGTTTGTCGTGTTTTACTAAGAATGGTTTTCTATATTTTGTTCTTTTTGGTTGAAGCATTATTTATTTTCTCCTTCCAAAATTTCACCTAATGATACTCAAACTTTAACACCAATTGCTCCATATGTTGTTCTCGCTGTTGCTGTTGCGTAATCAACATTTTGTCTAAGTGTGTGAAGTTTCATTTCTCCTTCAGAATATCCTTCTGTACGAGCCATATCAACTCCGTTTAAACGTCCACTAACTGAAGTTTTAATTCCTTTAGCTCCAGCACGCATTGCACTTCTAATTGCGATTTTTTGTGCTGAACGGAAGCTTTCACGGTTTTCTAATTTTGTTGCAATCATTTCTGCAAGTAATTTTGCATTTAATTCTGGTTTAGCAAGTTCTACAACTTGTAAATTAATGTTTGCGTGTTTGTTTTTTAAGAATTTTTGTAATGAAACAGTTAATTCTTGAATATTTTTACCTTCTGTACCTAAGATTACCCCAGGTTTAGCTGTGTGTAATACAACAGTGATTTTGTTTTGTTGGTTTCTTTTAACTTCAACTTTACCAAGTTCATATTTACGTACTAATTTTTCAAAAAACTTGTAGATTTTTGCGTCTTCAACTAAGTATTTACCTAAATTTACTTTTTCAGCAAATCATTGTGAATTGTGTTGTTTTGTAATTCCGTAACGGAATCCATTAGGATTAACTTTTTGTCCCATTAGTTTCTCTCCTCTAATACTACTGTGAAGTTTGATGTACGTTTTAAAATTGAATATGCTCTTCCTTGGCTTCTTGGTTGGAATCTTTTAAGTGTTGGACCTTCTGTAACATAAACTTCTTTTACGAATAATTTTGATGCATCCATTCCGTGGTTGTTTGTAGCATTTGCAATAGCTGAATTAATTAATTTAATGAACATAGGAGAAGATTTTTTGTTTGTGTTGTGTAAGATACCAAGTGCTAATTGAACATCTTTTCCTCTAACTAAATCTGCGACTCATTTAGATTTTTTAACACTTGTTCTTTGTAATTTTAAATGTGCTTTAGCTTGCATTATTTTTTCTTACCTTTATCTGCACCGTGACCTGAGAATGTTCTTGTAGGTGCGAATTCTCCTAATTTATGTCCAACCATATCGTCAGTTACATAAACTTCAATAAATTGTTTTCCATTGTGTACTGCAAATGTTAAACCAACAAAACTTGGGAAGATTGTTGAACGTCTTGATCAAGTTTTAATAGGTTTTTTAGGTGCTTTTCCTTCAACAATGGCATCTACTTTTTTAAGTAAATGTTCATCGGCGAATGGACCTTTTTTAAGACTACGTGCCATTATTTAGCATCCTTTCTTCTTCTTAAAATAAGTTTATTTGAAGATTTTTTAGTTTTTCTTGTTTTAACACCAAGAGCTTTTTTACCTCATGGAGTAAGAGGAGCTTTACGACCAACTGGTTGTTTACCTTCCCCTCCACCATGTGGGTGATCTACTGGGTTCATAACTGATCCACGTACTGTAGGTCTGATCCCTTTGTGTCTATTGATTCCAGCTTTACCAACATTAACAAGTAAGTATTCTTCGTTTCCAACAATACCTACTGTTGCACGACAACGTGCTAAAATACGACGTGTTTCACCTGATTTTAATCTTAAAACAACGTATTTTCCATCTTCATCTTTACCAAGAATTTGAGCAGATGTACCAGCACTACGTGCAATAATACCTCCACCTCCTGGTTGCATTTCGATGTTGTGAACAAATGTACCTTCAGGAATGTTTGCAAGAGGTAATGCGTTACCAACAATAATGTCAGCTTCCGGTCCTGAAATAACTGTTTGTCCTAATTGAATTCCTTTAGGAGCTAAAATGTATCTTTTTTCTCCATCTGCATATGCTAATAAACAAATGTTTGCTGATCTGTTTGGATCATATTCAATTGTTTTAACAATAGCAGGAATATTGTCTTTGTTACGTTTAAAGTCTACAAGTCTGTAGAATCTTTTAACACGTCCTCCATGATGTCTAACAGTAATTTTACCTTGGTTGTTACGCCCTGCATGGTTTTTTAAATTCACTAAAAGTGATTTTGTAGGTGCGTGACCAGATAAAATGTGTTTGTAATCAAGAGATGACATGTTTCTACGACCGTTTGTAGTTGGCTTATAATGTTTAATTGCCATTTTGTCAATTCTCCTTTTGCTTAAAAATAATTGCGGATCTATCTTTTAAGCAAGAAATATTTTTCCGCTTATTTAATAATAATTATTGAATGTTTAATTTTTAAAATGTGTAAGTGTGTATATTAATATAGTCTTTGAGTAAATTTGAGTTTTTATTATTCAGCACCCATTTTACGTCTTGTTGTAGTTTGTTTTACAGGAGCTTTAGCAGCTTTTGTAGCTGATGCTTTCTTTTGAGCTAATTTTGCAGCAACTTTGTTTTCTACTTCGCTTGCTTTAGCAGCTTTTTCTGCTTTGCTTGCTTTTGCTTCTTCTGATTCAACTGCTTCTTGATCTTCTGGTAAGTAGTTTAATGAATCACCTTCGATTCATACCATAGCTTTTTTGTAACGGTTTGTAAATCCATGGAAACGTCCAACACTTTTTGGTTGTTTTTCAACTTTGATTGTATTTACTTTTGTTACTTTTACATTGAAAATTGTTTCAATCGCTTGAGCAATTTGATGTTTATTAGCATGGTAGTCTACTTTAAATGTATAAACTCCACCAGCTCTAAGTGTATCTGTTTTCTCTGTTAAAATAGGAGATTTAATAACTCTTGTTAATTCCATTATCTAGCTCTCCCTTCAAGTAATTTTAAACTTTCGTTTGAAATAATCATAACATCTGCTCCAACTAATTCTTCTACTGTAAGAGAATTTGCTTTTGAAGTTGAAACATTTGGTAAGTTTCTAGCTGATTTAAATACATTTAAATCTTCTGTAACAATTAAAACACGCTTTAAATTGTTAACATTAAGAGATTCTAATAAAGAAACAAGTTTTTTTGTAGAAATTGAATCTAAACTTAAATCATTAACTGCAACAGCTTTATCTTGAGCTAACATAGTTAAAGCTGATACAAAAGCAGCATATTTAACTTTCTTGTTAACTTTAAGTGTATAGTTTCTTTCAGATTGAGGACCAAAAGCTCTACCTCCACCTACTCAAATAGGTGAACGCATAGATGAGTGACGTGCACGTCCTGTTCCTTTTTGTCTTCATGGTTTTTTACCACTTCCTGAAACTTCTGCACGGTTTTTAACTTGGTGTGTTCCTTGACGTCTTGAAGCTCTTTCAGAAAGAATTGTGTCAAAAATAGCTTGTCCATAAACTTTTTCAACAGCAAAAAGATTTGAAGGTAAAACAGCATCGAATTCTACTTTAACAACATTTTTGTCGTTTTTAACAATAACTTTATCTGCCATTATTTATCTCCTTCTTTTGCTTCTGCTTCTTCGATTAACTTTTTAAGTTCATCTGAGTGCATTCCAACTGTTACTTCAACATTGTATTTTTTAGCTTTTTCAACTAATTCGTTCATAAGCATAACTTCTTGTACATCAACAAGAACAACTGCGTCATGGCTAGGTAATCCTTTAACAGCTTCTTTAACCATAACAAAACCTTTTTTAGGACCTGGAATAGAACCTTTAATTAAAAGTAAATTGTTTTGTAAATCAACTTTAATAATTTCAAGATTTTGAACTGTTGTTTTAACATTTCCAAGTTGTCCTGGCATTGTCATACCTTTAACAACTTTGTTTCCTGAAATATCCCCAAGTGATCCGGTTTGACGAACAGGTTGTGAACCTCCCCCTCCACCGTGAGATTTTGGACCAATGTGTTGATTGTGTCTTTTAATTGTTCCTGCAAATCCTTTTCCTTTTGATGTTCCTGTAACATCTACAAGTTCACCAGCAACAAAAATGTCAGCTTTAATTTCTTGCCCAAGTTCGTAACCTGACATTCCACGAACTTCTTTTACGTAGCGCTTAGGTGTTGTATTAGCTTTAGCAAAGTGACCTGTTTCAGGTTTGTTTGAACGACTTGCTTTTTTATCAAAAACAGCAAGTTGTGTTGCTACATAACCGTTTTTGTCGTCTGTTAAAACTTTTGATACAACATTTGGTTGTACTTCGATTACAGTTACTGGAACTCTTTGTCCTGTTTCGCTGTAAATTTGAGTCATACCAACTTTACGTCCTAAGATTCCTTTCATAATTTCTCCTTAAATTGTAATTTGAGTGAAGTTAAGCAATTACTTAACTTTAACTTGAATTTCAACACCAACTGGTAACTCAAGTCTTTTAATTTTATCTTGTGTTTGTTCAGATGGATCAGTAATAACTACTAATCTTTGGTGAGTTCTACTTTCGAATTGTTCACGACTTTTCTTGTTAACGTGAACTGATCTTAAGATAGTAATCTCATCTCTTTTTGTTGGTAAAGGAACTGGTCCACTTACTTTAGCATTTGTTTCTTTAGCTGCTAAAAAGATTTTTTTAGCTGCTTGATCTACTAAAGCGTGATCAAATCCTTTAACTTTGATGTTTAATTTACTCATCAGTTGTCTCCTTTGTTCTTTTGAACAATGCTCCCTATAAAAACTTAAGGTGTCCTCAACAACTTCTGGCACCTTAACAACCTTATAGTTCCCCGCATAGTTGCTTTTATATTATAGATTAAAACTTTTAAAATCAAAATAGAAAATTCAGAAAGTTTTTTGATTAATTTTTTTAACCACTGCTTTTGGTGTATCATGATTATTATATATCTAATTAGTATTCGTTTCTAAAATAAATTGAGTCCGAAATAAAAATAATCCTAATCTCAAATTAGGATTATTTAACTCAGTTTAAAAATATTAAGATACCTTTTTATCAATTCAACTTTCTAAGATTTCTGCCGGAATGTATTCATAACCTTTTTCTAAAATTTCTTGTCCTTGAATAAGCATTAAAGTTGGGACTTTTAATACTTTTCATTTGGTATCTGGGTTTCTAAATAATTGAGCTTCTTCAGCGTCTACTTCGATAAATTGAATATTTGGGTTGTTACTATATTTTGAAACAACTTGTTGAACAATTGGTCTCATCATTTGGCAATCACCACATCAAGTAGTGGTAAATTCTAAGAAAATCAATTTGTCATCTTGATTTTTATTAATAATTGCTTCCGCTTCTGCTCATGAATATTTTTTAAGCATCTTTTTCCTCCATTGTAATATCAAAGCTATCTTTAACTGTTTTATCAAACTTAGTGTGTTGGTCTCTATTTCCGTAAGCTAAATTTGGTTTTCATTCCGTTTGGTTCTGGCTAAGACTAACTCTTTGTAAACTATCTAAATCTAAAAGCTTAGTTTTTACCTCTTTTAAATTAGTTTTTTCTTGTTTTTCAGTTAATAAGCTAGTTTGATTAGTTTTGAAAATATTATATAGTTTTTTTGCATTCTCTTCTGTTTTTAACTCAAAAGCCAATTGTTGACAAAATTTAATAAGACTAAGATTTTGAATTTGATCTAATTTATTTTTAAAAACAAAGCGTCCAAATTCGACTAAATCTTCAACTGAATTAGTTAGTTCAAAATCACTACGCTTATACTTTAATGTTTTATAAAGATTAACTCAGCTTCGATTTTTTCCAAATTTAATTAATTTTAAATAAGGTCAAAATAAAGCTAAAACACTAAATAAAGCAAAAAGAATAATCAATAAAATTAATAAAACTGGTGAAACGGTAATAACCATTAAAAGATTGAAAAAATGATGAAGTCAAAATCCTAAATGATTAATATCGGGAGTGTTTTTTAAATAATAATGAGTATATCACCCACGTTCAAAAAGTTCATCAACATAAATTTGAAAATCAATAAATTGCTCATTTTTTTTAGCTAAAACTAGATACAAAATCATTAAAGCAACAAATGTTAAACAACCAAAACTAAATAAAATATTATTTAGATACTTTTTAAGTGGATACTTAAAAAGTATGCTTCTGATGCTAATTAATTTGGTTTCATAACTAAACAAAATAATTCCAAGAACCAAAGTAATAATTCCTCATGGTAAAAAGAAGAAAATTGCAACACCAAAATTTAAATCGAAAACATAATAATAAATTTTTGTTAAAAAATTAGGTAAAACTTTTAAATAATAACAAAATCCATAACTAAATAATAAAAAGCAAGTCAAAGCAACAATTAATAAAATTCATTTTGCTTGGCTCTTGCTTTTGGTCATTCATCGATCTTTTTCTTGGTAATCTTCAAGAAATTTAAGATTAGCAAGTGCGAATAATTTTTGAAGTTTCATAATTACTAAATTGTAGTTAAAGTTAAAGCAATCATCGGATCTTTGTCAGTTAATTTAAAAATTTTCTTACGAATTGATTTTCTAAGTCGTTCATTAAGTTCTCGCATGGTTGTAAATTCTTTGTTTTCTAAAATATCAAGAATAACTTCTTTAATTAAAGTGTCAATTGCCATTTGTTCGCTAGGATCAATTACCCCAACATAATTAATATGGAGCTGTCCAAGAAGTTTTTTAGTTTTAGGAGAATAAAGTGTATTAATAACAATTACCCCTTCTCTTCCAAGAGCTTCACGCTCTGCAATTACTTCACTTGAAATATCACCAACACCAAAACCATCAATAATAGTATCTCCTACTTCTTTGACTTTTCCATTAAGACTAAATAGTTTTCCATCAACAAAGTGGGCAATTTTACCATTTAACAAAATAATTGGACTAGTAGTTTTTTTAGCAAGTTTGTCGTTACTAATATAGTTAGCTGAATCAACTAAATAACGATACAGTCCTTGGGTCGGAATAAAGTGATGTGGTTTTAAAGCTAAAACTAAATTTAATAAATCTTGACGTGTTGGGCGAGCACGGAAATATTCATTTTCCATGATATCGTAAAGTTTAGGTGCAATTTTTGCAATTTCATCCAAAGTTAATGCAGCAAGCGATTCAAGTCCATTGACAGGTGGAGCGAGCATTACAATAGTATCTTTATTAGATAATTTTAAGTAAACATCTTTACCATCTGTAATTCTTAAAAATCTTAAATAAAGTCGATCAATTGAACCAGTTACTAAAACCACTGCATTTGGATGTTTATTGATGTTTTTATAATCAACAATGTTTGGTAATTTTAAATTAGAGTTAATTTTACTGATTAAATAAAGTAGCTGTGCGTAAGTTTTTCCATAAGCAACAACAGGACGATCGTGTTTGCTCGCTAGTTCTAAAACTCGTTCTAACACCGCCATTTCTTCATCGTAAGCTCCAATAATAATTCTTTGATCACCATTTGTTGTTTCAAAAGCTTCGACTAATTGTTTTGATTGATTAAATTTTGAAATTGATTCACCGGCTACATTACTTTTTCCTGCATCAGCAATTAAAGCAATTAATTCTTTGTCTTTAACGGTTTCTTTAAGAGATTCTAAACTTGTTTTTCCATAAATTCCAAGATCTCCTAAAGCAAAGTTAAAAAGAAAAAGGTAACTTCCATGCGGAGTAATAAAGTTGTACCCTAAATTACCAGGCATACTTCCTGATAAATTAATAGGATCAATTATTAAATTACCAAATTTCGTTTTTTGATTAATTACAATAATTTTGTAATTATGTTCTGAAATATTATATTTATTAAGTCTTTCGTGAATTAAAACTTTATTGAAACTCGAAGTGTAAATTTTAATTCCCGGAATTTTCATCACAAGTCACGGAAGTGCACTAAATGATTCATTTTTCACATCAGTTATAAAAATACCTTTTATTTTAGTCTTGTTTTTTTCTAAGTAACTAAAATCAGGAATTAAAGTATCAACACCATTTTGCGAGTTAATGGGAATTTTAACACCTGCATTAACTAAGAAAATCGAGTTATCAATTTCAAAAACATAACAGTTTTTTCCGTTTTCATCTTGCCCACCAAGAGCAAAAATATTAATGTTTTCCATTGTTTCTCCTTTATTAAATAGAGTAAATTATTCAAATTGAAAATTTATAAGCGTTTAATTATTTTCTATTATACCAAACTCTTAGATATTAGACTTTTTAGACTTAAAATGTTTTAAATAAAAAAGTCCAAAACGGACTAAACTGGGACACGAAAAGTGGACAAAAAGTTTAATTTACTAAAACACCTCAACACTCTTGAGGTGTTTTTCAATTTAATACTGATTGAATTCTTTCGTTGTTGTATCAAAACACAAAATCATCAATCAGTGATTTTAATTCATTAAAAGTTATTTTTGTAATATCGATTAATTTTAAACATTCTGATTTTAAAATTGAAAAGAAATATTCTGCTTCTCTATTATCTAAAGAATTTCCTACTCTACCCATTGATACAACACCATTGTTTTTCTGAATTAAATCTACATAAGTTTTTGAAGAATATTGGAAACCATGATCAGAATGAGCTATTCATTTTTTATCCATTTTGATTTTAGACATATGTTCCATTACTAGTTCTAAATCATTTCTTTTTGAAATATTATAATTAACAATAAATTTGCTTTTGTGATCAATCGCAACAGATAAAAATACAAAATTGTTTAAGCAATCTTTTGGTGCAGAAATATAAGTAACATCAGTGGCAATTATTTGGTTTGTCTCTCCGTGATAATCACGATTAACAAGATCTATAAATTTTACGTTTGTGTTCTTTTGTTCTCTGTCTATTTTCTTTCTTCTGATTAAACAAAATAAGTTTAATCTTCTCATCGCTCTACCAATAGTCCTATAATTTAGATCTATTTGGAATTTTGTTCTAATATAACTTTCCAATCTTTTTCTACCAAACAAACCCTTATTTTTCTTAAATGACTTAATTATTAATTCATCATATTTAGTATTTACAGATTTTTTTCTTGTTTGCTGCTCTTTAGTTTTTAGATTGTGAATTGTTGACTTAGATTTATTAAAGCATAGGCCCAATTTTCTTGTAGAAAGTGAAGATTTCTTAATTTTAGAAATATCAACTTCAATATTATTTCTATCAAAAGAGTCTTTATAAATTTCTAAAATTTCAATCAATTGTTCCTTAGGCATTTTTTCTCATTCCTTTTTTACAATTTCAATAGGAGTAATTTTTTGCCTTTTTGGTCTACCTGACCCTTTACCTTTTTTAGATGATTTACCTGTTTGCGATTCTATATTTATCATTCCTAAATTATATCTGTTATACTTAAAGACAAAATATTTTTTAGCCTCATTGAATTTTCTATCAAAAAAACTAAAACCTCTGATTGAATAATATTTAAGTTCAAAATCATTTTTTGATATCAAATTATTTTTGTAATCTTCATAACTATCGAATAGTTCTAATCATTCATGTGCCTTTAATTGTCTCATAATACCTCCTAAATATATAAAAACACGAAATATGGTTGTGTCCATATTTCGTGTCCTAGTTTAGACTTTTTATTCTAAACCATTTTTATTTTTAAAATTCAGTTGAAGCGGACAACCTGTAAAATCAAAAGTTGCACGCAGTTGATTTTCTAAAAACCTTTGATATGAGAAGTGTAAATATTTTTTGTTATTAACAAAAAATGTAAATGTTGGAATTTTAGCTCTTTCTTGACGAACATAATAAATATTAAGACGACCTCCGTTATATGGTTGAGCTGGTTGAATTAATTGTGATTCTAAAACTAAATTTGAGAGTAAAGAAGGTTTAATATCACGTTCTAAATTTGTTCGCACTAAATTTAAAGTATCAAAAAGCTTATTAACTCTTTGATTATATTTAGCAGAGATAAAAACGAAAGGTACTCACGGAACAAAGTGAAATTTATTTCTCATTTTCTTTTCAAATTGAGCCATTGTATTAGTTTCTTTAGCAACTAAATCTCACTTATTCACAACTACAATAATTGGTTTTTCATTATCAAGAGCATATCCTATAATTCTTGAATCAAAGTGAGAGAATTCCTCTTGAGTAGCATCAATTACAACAAGTGATAAGTCAGCAGCTGCAAGCGAATTCATTGCACGCATTAAAGCATAATGATCAACACTTTCGACCAATTTTGATTTTCGAGTGATTCCGGCTGTATCGATAACATTATATTTGCGACCATCAATTTCTAAAACTGAACTAACACTATCACGAGTTGTTCCAGCTATATCCGAAACAATTGAACGATTTTCCTTAGCAAGGTTATTTAGTAGCGAACTCTTTCCTGCATTGGGTTTTCCGATAATAGCTAAATTAAAAAGATCTTCTTTTTGAGTATCTGTAAAATCTAAATATGTTAAACATTTATCGAGAACTTCTCCAATTCCCTCACCATGAAGTGCACTAATTGGATAAATATTTTCAACCCCAAGACGGTATCAACCATAATCGAATTGTTGATTATTTTCTAATTTATTAGCAACAGCAATAATAGGTTTATTACTTTTTCTTAGTATGTTCATAATAAACATATCATCATTAGTAATTTCATTATGACCATCAAATAAGAAGATGATAACATCAGCTTCTTCAATTGCAATTTTTGCTTGAATTTGAATTTGTTCTTGAAAGGGACGATTCTCAATTTCAATTCCACCTGTGTCAATAATTTTTAATTCATGTCCTGATCAAGAAACTGTTTCATAAAGACGATCACGAGTAACTCCTGGTTGATCGTGAACAATAGAAATTTTTCTTCCGATTAAACGATTAAAAAAGGTACTTTTTCCAACATTTGGTTTTCCGATAATAGCTACTGTATTACGCATTTTAGCCTACTTTCTGATTAACTAAATCGATAATTGCTTCAATGACTTCTTCTTGATTCATTTTTGTACAATCAATTAAAACAGAATCTTCTGTTTTGTGGAGCGGATCAACTTCACGATTCATATCTTGTGCGTCACGCTTTTTAACATCGTAAAGTACTTCATTATAATCTGTTTCGAAACCTAAAATTTTATTTTGATTTCATCTGCGTCTTGCTCGTTCTTCTGGATCTGCTCATAAAAAGATCTTCACTTCTGCATGAGGCATTAATTTAAAAGTTGTATCACGACCATCAATAATAAAACCTTTGCGTTTTTTAGTCATATGTTGCACTAAATCAACAACATATGCACGCACCTCCGGAATCTTAGCAACATTTGGGGTAATTTGTGAAATATATTCAGCACGAATTTTCTTTGAAATATCTTCACCGTCAAGAAAAATTTTGTCATCACAATCTAAAGAAATCATATCAGGACGCAATGAAGCAATTACACCTTCTTTATCGATTGTTTCAATTCCTTGTTGAACAGCATTATAAGCAATTGCACGATAAACGCTTCCGCTATTAATAAAAGTATATCCTAATCTCGTTGCAATTTCATTAGCAACTGTTGATTTTCCAGCTCCAGATGGACCATCAATTGCAATATTTACCTTTCGTTTCATAATGTCTTCCTCTCAAAAAAAATATAAATAAAAACAACACTATGATTAAATGTCTAATTTATTGACAATAATTTTAGTGGTGTTATGCATATCTTGTGGTTGATTTTGTTCTTTTTTAGCACTGTTTTGGTCGACTAAAGAAAGCATTCAATCAATTGAATCGCTTTCAAATGAATATGCATCCATAAAACAACCTGCTTCTAATAAAAATTGATTTTCTAAATCTTGAAAATTACTTTGTAAAATTGATAAATCAGAATTTAAAATTGTTTTAGGATCAAGACCAATTTGATTAACTTTGACTAAATTAGCTTGATTATCAGAAGCTAAATCATCAACATTAACATATTTAGCTAGTCATTTTAATTCACCTTGAAGAGCAAGGTCATTTTTAATAGCTAACTTTTTAAGATCTTTAAAATTTGAAACTTGTCTTTCCTTGGTGAAATTCATATATGTAATTTTATAGTAAATTTTAAAAACATATAATGTTTTTGAAAACAATTTAGTTTATTTATGAAAATCAATAAAAAATCAAAAATCTTGCATTTTAACTTACTTTTGCTATAATATTAGAGCCATTAGAACAATAACCCACTAACCTGGTCAGGTCGTAATTGAAGCAGCCACATGAGGAAGTGTTGTGTCTAGTGGTTTTATAAACTTTTTAAGTTAAATATTTTTCGAAAAAAATCTCAAAAAAATAATTTTTTTAAGGTAAAATATTTAAAGAGTGGTCGCGTAGCTCAGTTGGATAGAGCATCAGCCTTCTAAGCTGGTTGTCACAGGTTCGAATCCTGTCGTGATCGCCATTTTTTTATTGCACTTTTTGAATAATTTACTAGAAAAACTTAACCCCTAAATCTAATTTAGGGGTTTTTAAATGTTATAATTTTACAAAACTAAACTATATAAATATAATTTAAATAAATTATTTTAAGGAGTCAAAATGTGACAAATGTTTAAAATGCTGCCACGAAAAACTAAGATGCAATTTCTTATTGGGATTTTTTTTGTTTTTATTTCAGTGGCACTAACAATGCTTATTCCGATTTTGATTTCTCAATTTATTCCGTTATTAATTCCTAGTCCTAAATCTGATTCAAATCAAGTGATGCTTGAAAAAATAGTTTTATTTCAGGGGGTAGTTCTTTATCAAGGACCGATTAAGCAAGTTTTAACTGTCTTAATAGTCCTCACTTTAAGTGCAATTTTAGCAGCAGCAATTACTTCGATTATTAGTATTTTAATCATTATATGAGCTGGTGAAAATGCTTCAAACTTTTATCGTGATAGACTTTTTGAAAAATATCAAAAATTAAGTTTAAAAGACATTACCAAGCTGACACCAGAGAGTTTGATTACACGAATCAATGATGATGTTGGAATTTTTTGAGATTTCTTAATTAATGCTTCAACTTCATTAATCAAAGCTCCGCTTTTTATTGTTGTTGGTTTAGTTTTCGCATTTCAAACTGATATTAATTTCGCTTGAACAATTGCATTTATCATTCCGGTTTTAATTGCTATTTTTCTTTTTATGTTTGCAAAAACCAATCCATTAATTAAGAAGAATCGTAAAAACTTAGATCAAGTTACAAAAGAGTCTGAAGAAACTATTATTGGTACAAAATTTATTCGTGCTTATAATTTACAAGAAAAACAAAAAAGCAAATTCTTTAATATCAATAATAAATGACTACAAACAGAAACTAAAACTTATAAGTTTTTATCTTTAGGAACTCCTGCTTTCTTTACAATTGTAAATCTTGTTATTGTTGCTATCTTCATTATGGCTGGTTATATTCTAAGCCAAAATCAAAATGTTGACAAACAACTTCTTGCTAAAATTAATGTTTTTGTTGAATATGAATTTATCTTAGCACTAGGGATAGTTACCTTTTCAACTTTTATTGGTGCAACTATTAAAGCTAAAATTAGTGCCAAGAGAATTACAGAAGTCTTTAATTTAGAATATGACGATTTATATGTTACTGGTGGATATAATATTACTAACAATTATGGTGAAGTTAATGATATTAAAAATTATGGTGTTGAATTTAAGAATGTTAACTTTAAGTACTTTGAAACTTCAAAAGATTATGCACTAGCAAATATTAATTTTAAAATTCAAGGCGGTCAAACTCTTGGAATTATTGGCCCAACAGGGAGTGGAAAAAGTACGCTCGTAAACCTCATTGTTAATAATATGAAATATAGTGAAGGTCAAATTTTGATTAATGGTAAAGAAGTTAAGGAAATTAATAGTAAAGATTTGCACAGTAAAGTTGCAATTGTCTATCAAGAATCACTACTTTATGCTGGTACAATTCGTTCAAATCTTCTTTTTGCAAAACCAAGTGCAACCGAGCAAGAATTAGAAAAAGCACTTAATAATGCTTGTGCTAAAAGTTTTATCCAAACTTTCCCTGATCGCTTAGAACACAAAATAGCTCAAAAAGGAAAAAATTTAAGTGGTGGACAAAAACAAAGATTAAGTATTGCTCGTAGTTTATTGATTGATCCTAAGATTTTAATACTAGATGATTCAACTAGTGCACTTGATAATATCACAACTAAAAACTTGATTAGTAATATTCAAAAAAATTACTCATGCACCACAATTATTGTGTCGCAAAAAATTAATTCAATTAAACATGCTGATCAAATTTTAGTAATGGATAAAGGTGAGATTATAGCTAGCGGAACTCATGAACAACTTCTTGAAAAATGTCAATGATATAGTGATATTTATAATAATCAATTAATGCAATAATAAGGAGGAGCACTAATGGAAAACATTGAAACAAGAGAAATTGAAAAAGAAATTTCAATTTCTCTCCAAAATAAAAAAGAACAGCATTCAAATTGAAAAGTGTTTCTCAATCTTTATCGTTATTTACTAAGAGAAAAATCTTGTTTTTACTGAGGATTATTTTTTAGTTTTCTCAATTCCGTTTTCTATATTATCGGAAGTGGTTTAATCGGTCTTGTTGTTAAAGTCTTTTTTGAACCAGTTATAGAAAGTCAAGCCAAATTTGATTTAACTAACTTTAGTATTACCATCATTCTTTTAGCTCTTGCTTTTATTCTTTATGGTATTTTTAGGTATTTGGAAAGTTATTTATATACAAAAGTAGCATTTCGTTCTGGTGCAAATTTACGAAATGAAATTATTGAAAAATTGCATAAAATGCCAATGAGTTTTTACGATAAACGCAAAACAGGTGATCTTATTTCAAGATTAATTGTTGATGTTAACAATGTTGCTAATTCTATTTTCCAAATGCTAACACAAGTTGGAACAGCGTTTTTCTCAATTGTGATTTCAATTGTTATGCTCTTTCTAGTTTCAACTAAGCTTAGTTTAATAGTAATTCCGTTAAGCTTAGTTCTCTTTGGATTAGTTGCTCTTTTAACTAAAAAATCGCAACCCTACTTTATAAAAATTCAAAGAGCCTTCGGTGATCTTAATTCATTTGTTGAAGAGATGCTTACCAATACTAAAGTTACAAATGCTTTCGATCGTCAAAAAGATATTTATAAAGAACTTCAAACAATTACTAAAAACATTAGAAACTCAGCTTATGTTGGTGATGTTATTGCGAAAAGTTTTGACACCTGATATAGCATTATTTCAAACCTAATAGTTGTTGCAATTGCTTTTATTTCTGCACTCTTTTTTACATATAAAATTAATGTTTGAGGGCTAAGTGTTTTTGGTTCTAAAAATGGAATTCCAACCCCTTCACTAATTTTAATGTATATAAGTTTATGTTGAAGCTACATTGGTCCATTTCAAAGTTTACTCGGAAGTACATTTAGCTTGCAAGTTGGAATAGCAGCTTCTAGTCGTTTGTTTGAGATTTTAGAAATACCTAACCCAGATAAATCACAAGAAACAATAACTTTAAAACAAAATCAAATTAAAGGTTTAATTGAATTTGAAAATGTTTATTTTAAATATGCACCTAACTTAAAAGAATATCAACTTAAAAACGCTTCATTTAAAGCTCTTCCTGGTCAAACAGTCGCAATCGTTGGACCCACAGGTGCTGGAAAAACTACAATCATTAGTATTTTAAGTAAATATTATGATTATAATCTCGGAAGTATTAAATTAGACGGATATGAACTTAAAAATATTCAAACCGAATCAATCCGTGATAATATGACTGTTGTCTTGCAAGATTCATTCCTCTTTAACGAAACAATCATGGATAACTTAAAATTAGCAAGACCAAGTGCTAGCGATGAAGAAATAATCGAAGCTGCTAAGCTCACAAAAGCACATCACTTTATTATGAGCATGCAAAATGGTTATAATACAATGATCGAAAATAACGGTGCAAATATTTCGCAAGGTCAAAAGCAATTACTTGCTTTAACTCGGGCAATTTTACAAAATAAATCAATTTTAATTCTTGATGAAGCAACAAGTAACATCGATTCAAGCACTGAAAAGGTGGTTCAAAAAGCAATGCTCCGTTTAATGGAAGGCAAAACATCTTTTGTTATCGCTCACCGTTTAAGTACAATAAAAAATGCAGATTTAATCATTGTTGTTGACAATGGTTTCATTATCCAAAAAGGAACTCATGAAGAACTTTTGGCTCAAAAAGGTTTCTATTACGAGTTATACCAAGCTCAATTTTCAGAAAACAGAAATTAATAAGACGGAAATATTTCCGTCTTATTAATTCTTTTTTTATATTTTGTACTTTTTTTTTTTTTTTATATAAGGAGTAAGATAATTTATGGTTAAAAATAATATTTTATTTTTAACTAGTTGTAACAAACTTAAAGTTACAACTTAATAGTTAATAAATTCTTAATAAATTTATTAACTATTTAATTAGTAATAGATGCTTAAAAATCTATTACGGAAAGGAGGTACAATGTTTGGACCAAATGACCAAAGATCTAATGTGAAAAACCCTAATAATGGATCATATGTTCACAACAATAACAATAGATCTAATCAAATGAACCCAAATAATAGAGAATATAAAGGAAGATAATTTTTTTATATTCAAAAAATAAACCCTTTAAACTGGGACACGAAATATGGACACAACCATATTTCGTGTTTTTATATATTTAGGAGGTATTATGAGACAATTAAAGGCACATGAATGATTAGAACTATTCGGTAGTTATGAAGATTACAAAAATAATTTGATATCAAAAAATGATTTTGAACTTAAATATTATTCAATCAGAGGTTTTAGTTTTTTTGATAGAAAATTCAATGAGGCTAAAAAATATTTTGTCTTCAAGTATAACAGATATAATTTAGGAATGATAAATATAGAATCGCAAACAGGTAAATCATCTAAAAAAGGTAAAGGGTCAGGTAGACCAAAAAGGCAAAAAATTACTCCTATTGAAATTGTAAAAAAGGAATGAGAAAAAATGCCTAAGGAACAATTGATTGAAATTTTAGAAATTTATAAAGACTCTTTTGATAGAAATAATATTGAAGTTGATATTTCTAAAATTAAGAAATCTTCACTTTCTACAAGAAAATTGGGCCTATGCTTTAATAAATCTAAGTCAACAATTCACAATCTAAAAACTAAAGAGCAGCAAACAAGAAAAAAATCTGTAAATACTAAATATGATGAATTAATAATTAAGTCATTTAAGAAAAATAAGGGTTTGTTTGGTAGAAAAAGATTGGAAAGTTATATTAGAACAAAATTCCAAATAGATCTAAATTATAGGACTATTGGTAGAGCGATGAGAAGATTAAACTTATTTTGTTTAATCAGAAGAAAGAAAATAGACAGAGAACAAAAGAACACAAACGTAAAATTTATAGATCTTGTTAATCGTGATTATCACGGAGAGACAAACCAAATAATTGCCACTGATGTTACTTATATTTCTGCACCAAAAGATTGCTTAAACAATTTTGTATTTTTATCTGTTGCGATTGATCACAAAAGCAAATTTGTTGTTAATTATAATATTTCAAAAAGAAATGATTTAGAACTAGTAATGGAACATATGTCTAAAATCAAAATGGATAAAAAATGAATAGCTCATTCTGATCATGGTTTCCAATATTCTTCAAAAACTTATGTAGATTTAATTCAGAAAAACAATGGTGTTGTATCAATGGGTAGAGTAGGAAATT
The DNA here is from genome assembly GCF_900660635.1 of Mycoplasmopsis gallopavonis. Classification (GTDB taxonomy): domain Bacteria; phylum Bacillota_I; class Bacilli_A; order Mycoplasmatales; family Metamycoplasmataceae; genus Mycoplasmopsis; species Mycoplasmopsis gallopavonis. The sequence goes on along the minus strand of NZ_LR215031.1, from coordinate 229,085 downwards.
CTTTAGATAATAGAGAAGCAGAATATTTCTTTTCAATTTTAAAATCAGAATGTTTAAAATTAATCGATATTACAAAAATAACTTTTAATGAATTAAAATCACTGATTGATGATTTTGTGTTTTGATACAACAACGAAAGAATTCAATCAGTATTAAATTGAAAAACACCTCAAGAGTGTTGAGGTGTTTTAGTAAATTAAACTTTTTGTCCACTTTTCGTGTCCCAGTTTACTTACTCAAAAGTAAGGGTTTATTTTTTAAAATATTTGCTTAAATTTGAAATTACCGCTGAGATTTATCATATGGTATTCCCGCCGCTGCTGGTCCATATGAATTCTTACTACTTACTAACATTAAAATTAAAGTTAAAGCATAAGGTAAGATGTTGAATAAGTCTTTGTATTTAACAAAATCAGCAGGGAATAAAGAAACTCCATAGAATGAAATTGCTAAAAGTAATGAGAAGAAGAATGAAACTAAAACTGATAAAGTAACTTTTCATCTTCCGGTAATCATAATTGATAACGCAATATATCCTAGACCTTGAACATCTTTGGTAATACTAAATGAAGCAATATTAGTTTGAGCATAAAGTGCACCTGAAATTCCTGCTATAAATCCTGAAATTAAAATTCCTTGTCATTTAGTTTTATTAACATTAACCCCAGCTACATCTGCTGCTTGTGGATTTTCACCGATTGCTCGAAAACGTAATCCTCATTTAGTTTTTCTTAAAGCATATCAAGAAGCAACGGTAATAATGATAGTTACAAGTAACTTAAATGAAATAATATTTTTTCATGAAGTACTTGGTCCAAGTGCAAGTTCACTTCGTCCGTTAAAGGTTAAAACAGTACCTGCATTTTGGAATTTTAAAAGAACAAGAATAAGTAAAGCAGCTACTCCTGCACTAAGTAAGTTGATTGCAAATCCAGAAATAGTTTGTTCTGATTTTAATTTAATAGTTGCAAAACCAAAAAGTAATGCAAACAGAGATGTTAAACCTCCTGCAAACAAAGTAATTCAAATTTGGTTTCACTCGCTACCACCTTGGTTACCAATTAGTTTTTGAAAAACAACACTAATTGCAATATACATCAAAGTACCAAAGACCATGAAACCATTAATTGCGATATTAACAATACCAACTCTTTCTGAGAAAATACCTGCAATTGTACCCAAAAGCAAAATACATAAGAAAAAGAAAGTATAAGATAAAACTAATTCCATTAGTATTCTCCTTTCTTATCCTTAATGAAACGACTAGAAACAACTCTTTCTACTCAATCAGAGAATAATTTTTCTTTAAGAGCTTTAAAATTAACTTTACGAGAATAAGCTTGATTTTGAAGTTTATTCTTTTTATCTTTATAAACATTTAAACCATGCTCTTCTTTTTCTTTTAAAAACTTAAATTTTTCTTTTGAAAGAAGATCGTAAAGATCAAGCATTTGTTTTTGATTAGCTTTTTGTAGATTTAAATCTTTTGTTAACTCTGAATCTTTGTTAAGTTTATTGATTAACACTAACTTTTCAGCAACTCATGTTTCATATTCTTTTTGACGAATTTTAAAAGCTCGTTTGGCTTTTTGAGTTTGTCAATAAAGTTTTCAAAGTTCTCGTTTTTCTTTAGCAATATATTTTCTATAAGAACCTCAAAGTAATTTTTTATTTTCTCAATATTCCTTATTACCTAATAAATAGAAGAATTTGATTGTACTCCGAACTGGTTTGAAAAAGTAAAACATAATCGCTAAAGCAGCCATAAAGACAATTACACCGTTAATAATTCCGAAAAATTCTGGACTAACTTTTAAATTACCATCAAGTTGTTGGAATCCTGGACGAGAATTATAAATAATTGCATATAGCATACTTGTTAAAATAACTCCAATTGGACTATTTAACGCAATTAAAGCAATTGCTATTGATTCAAATCCAATAAGAAGCGGAACTGCTTCTCCTGAATAATGACGATTAATAATAACTATGTGGAAGAAACCTGCTAAACCTGCTAAACCACCAGAAATTGCCATAACACTAATTGTTGTTAATTTTTCATTAACACCAACATATTTTGAGTTAGTTTTATTTAAACCAATCATTTTAAGTTTGTAACCCATAGTAGTTTTGGTGTAAATAAATCATAAAACAAGAGCAGTTAAAGCAAGTAGAGCAATTCCAATATTAATAAACATTTGACGTGTGTCTTTAGTTAAAGAAAGATATTCTGTCCCCTCACGAACATGAAGGAATTGATCAACCGCAGAATCATTTGGTGCAAAGAAAACACCATTAACACGTGTGAATAATCACACTCCTAAATAAGTAATAATTCAATTAAGGAAGATAGTGGAAATAACTTCGTGAACATTAAAGTAAGCTTTTAAAACTCCAGCTAATCCTCCTGTAAACATTGATACCAAGAAGAATACAAGCATCATTCCTAAAAGATAAGAATTAGAAACATTGCTTAAATTTGATCTTGAAGAAATCAAAATCGCAAAGAATACAATTCCCGGTAATTGCATTTGACCTGAAACACCGATATTAAATAATCCTGATTTAAAACCGATTGCAACAGATAATCCACTAAAACCAAAAATTACTAAATATCCTGTTAGTGAAATTATGCTATTAGTATTTGGTTCAAGACCTTCTTTAAATAAGTAAAAAATGAAAGTAAAAGGATTGGTTGCATGACGCCCTGTTCCCATTGAAGTAACTATTCAATAAAGAACGGAAGCGACAAGAAGACCGATGACTATCGCTCAAAGCGAAGCGTAAGTTTTTCGTCTTGTTTTGACACGGTCGTCAAACATAACAAAATTACGCAATTTACTCATTGTTGAGTTTGGTGCGAATGTAAGTGACATACTTCTCTTCTTCCTTTCTACTCAAAGAAAACAAAAACTTTTTGAGTATTTGTATCTTTTTTAAGATTTGTTTTAATTTCTATTTCTTTTTGTTGAGATTTATTTTTATCATCAGAATTATTAAAAGTTTCTGATTGAGATTCTTTTTGTTTGTTATGTGCCATATAAACACCAATTTCAGTTCTTGTTAAATCTTTGGCATCTTTAACAACTAAAATTTCACCACCATTAATAACTCCGATTTTATCGGCAAGAGCTAAAACTTCATCTAATTTGTAAGAAATAAGCAAGATTGCTTTCCCTTGTTTTTTCTCTTCCAAAATCTTTTCGTGAATATTTTTAATAGCACCAACATCTAAACCACGAGTAGGTTGCACAATTAAAATAAATTCATGCGGTGCATTCATCTCACGACCAACAATGAATTTTTGTTGATTTCCTCCTGATAATGAACGAGCCATAGAAAGACCTTTTCTTGCACCACGAACATCGTATTTTCTTATAATTTCATCATTTTCAAGTTTAATTTTCTTGTTTTTGAAAAAACCAAACTTTTGAAAATCAGTATCTCAAATTCTTCTTAAAATTGTATTTGATTTAATATTGTAGTCTAAAACTAAACCGTGTTTATGTCTATCTGATGGAATAAATGAAAATGCTAATTTTGAAATATCATAAACTCCATATTCAGAAATAGAAAAATATTTAGAATCTTGATTAAGATTTTTATTTTCAACACTTGTGACTGAGTAATAAATTGTTGAATTTAAAGCTATTAAAGCTACAAAAATAAATCCTAAAATCAATAAAGTTAATTTAAGAGCAAAAGCACCTAAAAAAACTATTGTTAAACTTGCAACAATAATTAATCCAAGAGCAACTATTGCACAAAGAGCTTCAAAAATAGAGATTTTTAGTAAATGAGCTTTCGGACTTACAATTAACTCACGGAAGTTTTTGTGAGAAATAAATTTTGCACCCAAAATAGCCAAGAAAGCAAGAACAAAAAGAATTAAGATCAAAATATGAATAAGCATTGTTTTTGATAAAACAAAGATTAAAGAAAGAATGAACCCAAGACTAGCTAAAGCAATTGCTAGATAATTACAGCTTTTAAATAAATAAAAACCTTTCTTTCCTAATTTAGCTTCATACTTTTCTTTTCCATCAGGAATTTTCTTAAAAATTTTGGTAAAGTGGAATTTTAAGTTGAGAGCAATAACTGAAAATAGTAAACCAAAAAATAATGAACTTCCAGCAAAAACATTCAAAATAGCTTGAATATCAGGTTTATTTGATTTAACAACAAAGAAAATGATTCCTAAAACAAATAATAAAAGACTTAAACTTAACAATGTAAAAAATGTTTTTGTCTTGGTTTTTTGTAATAATTTAACTCTTTCTGTAATTAAAGGAGTTTTACGATAATTAATTTCTCCTGCAATTAATGGTTTCATTCCGCTTATTGCATATTCTAAATCTCTCTGACCATTTCCTTCTACTCCGGCAATGGCCACAATCTCTCCTGCTCTTACTTCTAGTGAAAGATTTTTAATTCTTTTTTCACCGCTAGTAGATGCATTTTTAATTTCTAAAATAACTTCATTGTTTGAAGTATCTGTATATTCATTACGAACAACTTCAACTTCTCCTCCGACCATTTTTTCAGCCATTTCTTGAATTGATACATCTTTAACAGAAAAGTTACCCATAACTTTTCCATGACGAATAACTGTTGCATTATCAGCAACTTCTTTAATTTCTGCTAATTTATGTGAGATAAAAAGAATTGTTTTTCCTTGTTCTTTGAAAAGCTTAAAGGTTTCAAGAAGTCCTTGAATTTCTTCATCGGTTAAAACAGCTGTGGGCTCATCAAAAATCAAAATTTCTGAATCACGATAAAGCATTTTCATAATTTCAACTTTTTGTTGGGTTGCAACAGTTTCTTTCCCTGTCATTCGATTTAAGTCGAAATTTAAATTAAATGCTTCTTGAATTGTTTTAATTTTTTGAATAGCCGGTTTATAATCGATTGCTTTTGTGACTGAATTTACATCTTCGTCACCTAAAATAATATTTTGTAAATTAGTATAAACATCAACAAGTTTAAAGTGTTGGTGAACCATACCAATCCCCAAATTATTAGCATCATTAGGTCCTTTAATTAAAACTTCTTTATCATTAACTTTAATTGTTCCTTTATCAGGTTGATAAAGACCAAAAAGGATTGACATTAAGGTACTTTTTCCTGCCCCATTTTCACCAATTAAAGCATGAATTGTTCCTTTTTCGACCTCGAAACTAATATCTTGATTAGCTTTAATTTCACCAAAATACTTGCAAATATCAATAAATTCTATAGCATTTTGTTTTTTCATAATTTTTCTTTCTTTTTTGTAATTAATAAAACAAAAACAAATAAATTAAAATTATTTGTTTTGTCTTTATCTAGTAATTAATTATTAATTTTTTCAAGAAGTTTGTTTAAGAAATCTTGATATGATAATTTTTTACCATCTAAAACATCTGATCTTAAAGCTTCTTTTTGTTCTGGTGTTAATGCATCAAATTGTGTTTTAGCAAGAGCTAAAGCATCGTTCATAAGTTTAGCTTTTGCAGGATCTTTTAAGTGTGAAGTTGTATAACCAACTCAGTTTTCTGCAATACCTTTGTCAAGCACGATAGATGTTTTATTTTCCCCAAGAAGATGTTTAGGATCGATATTGTAAACTGTTGCTAAAATAATGTCATAAACAGCTTGACTAATGTGTTTTGTAATACTTGTAAGGAATTTTCCATGTTCTGGTGATGTAGAACTATATCCATTTGCTTGATCTACGTCAACACAAATAACAGCTGTATTTGCATAATCACTAGTTTGCATTTTTGTTAAAGCAACGTTAACAGCAGGTCCTGCAACTGGTAAAAGAACTTTAGGGAAAAAGCTTTTTCCATTAACTGAAACTTTTCCTAATGATTCAATTACAGAGTTTTCTAATTTGTTACTTGGTTCAAACCCTGTATCTAACGGAACTCTATTTAAGTTTTTGTTAATCATTGATTTAAGTGTAGGATTTTCTTTATTTCATTCTTGAACACCAAGCATAAATCCTCTATTAAAATCAACTACACCTTGGTATGCTCCTCCACCAAAGGTTGAAATTTGTCTTTCATTTGCATTGTTAGCAAAAACTTGTGATAAATAATTACCTGTTGCTTTACCAACGATTCAAGCAGATTCTTGAATTTTGAATGTTGCTGAATAAACATATTTATAAATTGATGGATCAAGTGAAAAGTCAATACAAATTAAAATGATTTTCTTTGCTTCCATTTCTTTTCTATTACTTTGAATAAATTTACTAATTGGGTTTCCGTGTTCAAATCCTGAAAGAACTCAAACATTTTTTCCTTTATTTAAGGCTGTACTATATTGTTCTTCAAAGTTTGATGAATTTGGTTTTGTGTGAGAAATAGCAATTTTATTTTGCATTACATCTTCAACTGCAAGAATTCCTTCAAGTGAAGATTGGTTAAATGATTTATCATCATAGTTCCCTGTATCTGTAATTAAAATAATGTTAGGGAATCAATCTAAGTTTAAAGAGTAGTTTAATTCTGAACTTCTTTCAACTTCTGTTACTCTTTGCATATTTGAGTATGCACTCTTGTAATTTGCATCTTTTTTAATATCTTTTGTATCTTTTGGTAATGTTTCTTCATTTGAACAAGCACCTGCAACAAATGGTAAAGTAGCAATTGTAGCAGCAGAACATGTTAATAATAATTTAAATAATTTTTTCATATATAAGCTCCTTATTCCTGATTTTTTCTTCACTTAAATTATAGTTTTATAGTTTTTTTAGAGCGTAAGCTCAAAAAACCTCATTTTTTTGATTAAATTGTGTAATTATTCCATAAAATTTCCATAATTTGATTTAGCTTCTTGACTATACAATAACAAAATCAACTATTTTATAGTTGATTTTGTTATCTTAATTAAAAACTAAAAAACGAAGAAAAACAGAAATAATCATAATTAAAGCTCCAAGTATAGTCATACTATATTTTAAAAACTTTTTAACACCACGTTCTTTTGATTGTCTAAATAACTCTAAGTCATTTGAACCAACCAATGCTCCTGAAAAACCATTTGAATCAGGTGACATTAAAAATGAAATGAAAATTGTAAAAAAACCGACAACAATTAAAATTGTTAAAATTGCTCGAATCATGTTTGCTCCTTATAAGTCTTGCTTAAATAATATCATAAATTTATGATTCTGTATTCTTTAAAAATTGAGATAAATAATGAGCCACTGCACTTTGATCACAGCTAAGCTCTAAAATTTCATCAGCTTGGTTTTTTAAATCAGGGTGTGCATTTGCGACCGCAATTAACTTTCCAATTTTTCCTTTTGTTGATGCATCATTTAATGAATCACCAATATGGATTGCTCTTTGAGGATCTAAATTTAAATAATTGCAAAGTCAAAGCTCAGCAGTTCCTTTTGAAATGTTTAGTGGGGTGATTTCTAAAATGTTATTTGAATCTCCCGCTAAAGTAATTTCGAGTTTATCTTGAAATTTTGCTTTTAATACAGGAAAAAGTTTTTGTAAGCGTTTTGATGAGTAAGGATTTTGATTTCAAACCATAACTTTTTGGACTTCAAAATCATTAGTATATTGACTATATTTTTTAGCAGTTTTGTTACCCATTCCCATAAATTTTTTACTAAGTCAGTTACTTGAAAAAGCATATTCACGTGGATTGGAATTGTAAACAAAATTTAATTTATAAGATGCTAAGGTTTCAAAAAGTTCCTCAGCTATATCACTTGGTACTGTGGCACGATAAATTTTTTCACCTTGATAAATAATTTCAGCCCCATTTCAAGTTATATATGTGTCAATTCCCATCATTTTTGCAAGTCGTGCTGTATTGACATTAGCACTTCGACCTGTTGCAATTACAATTGGAAATAACTCAGAATTAACCTTGTTTAAAATTTCACAGGTAAATGGTGTTGGGTTTTTAGTATATCAATTTGCAGCTGGTCCATCTAATGTTGTTCCATCTAAATCTAAAAATACAATTGAAGGTTGTGTCATTTTACTCCTATTTAATAAAAAATTATAGTAACTTAGTTACTACAATTTTATTCACAATTAAGCTTGATTTAATTTATTAAATTTAATTGCACGCTCAACAGCTTTATCTTTAGCTTTATTTTCCATACTTAAAGCTTCTAAAATTGGAACTCCCACAATATCGTTATTAATAATTCCGATTGCAAGACCACTTTTTCCGGCAAGTAAATATTCAACAGCTTTCATTCCCATTAAAGTTGCAAGAATTCTTTCTTGAGCTGTCGGATTTCCTCCACGTTGAATATGGTTTAAAGGATTGCTACGTGTATCTCAACCTGTTGCAGCTTGAACTTTTTTAGCTAAGTCATCAATTTTGTAGCATTTTTCAGAAACAACAATAATAACGCTTCTACGTCCTTTTTGTTTTGTAAGTTCTACTGCTTGATTAATAATTTGTTCTTCACTTAAAAGATATTGACTAGTAGCAATAATTTCAGCACCAGTTGCAAGTCCTGAGTAAAGTGCTAAATCTCCACACATATTACCCATAACTTCTACAATCATAATTCTTTGGTGACTTTTTGCTGTATCTCTAATTTTATCAATTGCTTCTGTAATTGTGTTTAAAGCTGTATCGTATCCAATTGTATAATCACTTGAAGCAATATCGTTATCAATTGTCCCTGGTAATCCAATAGTTTTTACACCAATTTCGTGTAATAACTGAGCACCTTTATAACTTCCATCTCCCCCAACTACTACTAAAGCTTCAATTCCTCTTTCTTTTAAGTTGTTAGCAGCCACTTGTCTGATTTCTGGATTTTTAAATTCCGGAAAACGAGCAGAATAAATAAATGTTCCACCTTGATTTAAGTAAGAATCAACATCAATATCTTTAGCACTTACTAAATTGTTGTTGTATAAACCTTTATATCCTTCATAAACCAAAAAGGCTTCAAGACCATTTGCGTGAGCTTGTTTTACAACTGCACGAACAGCATTATTCATACCTGGAGCATCACCGCCAGATGTTAAAATTGCAATTTTTCTCATTTTTATAATATCTCCTTAATTTCTATCTAAAATTATCAATTAAATTCTTTAATAAACATACAACTGTCATTGGTCCAACTCCACCTGGAACTGGTGTTATTGCTGAAACTTTATCTTTAACATCGTCAAAATCAACATCACCACAAAGTTCATCAGTAACTTTGTCATCTAAGTTTGTTCCAACATCAATAACAATTGCACCTTCTTTTAAGTTTTCGGCTTTAACATATTTTGCAACTCCGATTGCAACAATGACAATATCAGCGTTTTCAATTCCTTTAATTCCTGTATTTTCATCATATGTAGCAACTGTTGCATCTTTTCTTTTAATAATGTGTGCTAGTGGTTTTCCAACTAAATGACTACGACCCACAACTGCAACTCTTTTATCTTTGACTTCAATGTTATAGTGATCCATAAGTTCTAAAACAGCACGTGCTGTTGCTGGGACAAAATGTTTTTCACCATTATCATTGTAAAGTTTAAATTCATTTTTAGTACTAAGTCCATCAACATCTTTATTGTATGGAACTGCATCTAAAATAACTTGTTTCGGAATGTGTGTTGGAAGTGGCAATTGAATAATTACACCATCTGCATATTCATTAATATCATCTAATTTTTTAATAAACGATCTTGAGAAATATTTTCCCTAAATTTATGCACAGCAACTTCAATTCCTACTTCTTCACATTTCTTTCTTTTTTGTTCAACATATTTAGTTGAAGCAGGATTATCACCAACTTGAATAATTGCTAATCTTGGTTGACGAGATAATTCAAGATCAATTAAATCTTGTTTAAGTTGTGCTAATTCTTTTTTAGCTAATTCTTTTCCACTTAATATTTGCATTTTAATTCCTCCATGTATTTCTCAAGATCTTCTTCATATTTTGCTAATTTTGTTTGTTCAATCTCGATTTTTTCACGTGGTGCTTTTTGAATAAAATTAGCATTGCTTAAAATCTTACTTGCACGAGCAATTTCAGATTTTACGAATTCAATTTTTTCAAGAAGCAATTTCTTGTTTTGTTCTTTTTGAGCTTCATCAATTAAAACATAAAGATTATTATTTGTTAAAGTTATTAAATAATCTTTATTTTCTTTTAATTCAGAAAAAGCTAAACGATTAATAGCATTAATAGTGGTTTGATCAATTTCTTTTTCTAAATAGTAGAATAATGTTTCTTTTTTAGAAATTTTATTATCTTCACGATATTTACGTAACTCTGTAACAACTTCAATAATATTATCAATTGATGAAGTATCTATCTGTGAAGCAATTGCTGGTCAATCTTGTTCTAATAATTCTTCATTAAAGACACTGCTAAAAATTCGATCTGTCACAAATGGCATGAATGGATGAAGTACAATTAATGTTTTTCTTAAAACTAATAAAGCTCCTTGTTTTGAAGGGTGTGTTTTAAGAAGTTCAACATATCATCCACTTAATTCATTAAAAATGTAACGATAAATTTCTGTACCAATAACAGCAAAATCATAAGTTTCCATTGAATTATGAATTTTAGAAGTTAATTGATCTAATTTGTTTAAAATTCAGTGATCAACAAGTGTTAATTCAGAAGTTCCTTCTTCTGGCATGTCATTAATATATTTTGCTATATTTCATAATTTGTTAATAACTCTTCAAGCTGATTCAACTTTATCACTTGAAAAACGAATATCAAGTCCAGGTGTCGTATTTGTAATTAAAAATCAACGCAATGAATCAGATCCATAAAGATCAATCATATCCATCGGATCAACACCATTGTTTAATGACTTAGACATTTTCCGTCCTTGTGAATCACGAATTAAACCATGTAGTAATAAATTATCAAATGGTTTTTCTTGCATGAATTCTAAACCAAAGAAATACATTCTAGCAACTCAAAAGAAAATAATATCATATCCTGTAACTAAAAGACTATAAGGGTAATAGCGTTCTAAATTCGGATTAGTATTTGGTCAATCTAAAAATGTAAATGGAGCAATTCCTGAGCTAAATCATGTATCTAAAACATCAGGATCTTGTACTCATCCTTCACCCGGTGATTCAATTTGAACTTTAATATTCCCTTCACTATCATATCAAGCAGGAATTCTATGTCCTCATCAAAGTTGTCTTGAAATTGTTCAATCATGAACTTTATCCATTCATTGTTCTAAAGTTGCTTTAAAGCGTTTAGGGAAAAACTTCACACTATCTTCTGAGTTTAAGTTATCTAAAATTAAATCTCTAAAATGATCCATTTTTACAAATCACTGCGGTAAAACAAGTGTTTCGACAACTGTTTTTGAACGATCGCTAACTGCTACATTCGAAATTGTAGTTTCAACTTTTTCGATAAAACCATTTTGAGCTAAATAATTACCAATTGCTTCTCTTGCTGCAAAACGTTCTAAACCATGGAAAATGCTGTCTGGAGCATTAATGAACCCGTTTTTATCAATTGTTTCAATAATTTCATAACCCAATTTTTGGATAATTTCAATATCTGCTTCTGCATGGGCACTTAATTTCATTAATCCTGTCCCAAATTCGGGATCTACATATTCATCACTAATAATTGGTAATTCACGTTTAGTGATTGGGTGAATTGCGAATTTTCCATCTAAATCAAGATAACGAGAATCATTTGGTGCATGAACAATTGCAACATCACTTAATAAAGTTTCTGTTCGAACTGTCGCAATAGTAAGATGTTGGTTTGAATCTTTAATTGGGTATTTGATGTAATACATTTTTTGTTCTGTTGGTTCATTATTAACCTCAATATTTGATAAAGCTGTTTGTAATTGAATATCTCAATTAATTGCTCTGACACCTTTATAAATAAAACCTTTATTATAAAGATCGACAAAGACTTTCAAAACGGCCTCATTAGCTTTTTGATCCAAAGTAAATCTTTCAAATTGATAATCAAGAGCAAGCCCTAATTTAGATCATTGCTTTCTAAATAAACCTGCATATTCATCTTTTCACTCTCAAATTTTTTCTAAAAATTTTTCACGTCCTAAATCATGACGATTTAAACCTTCATTTTTCACAAGTTCACTTTCAACTTTACTTTGAGTTGCAATTCCAGCATGATCCATGCCCGGAAGTCATAAAACATCATAACCCATTAATTTTTTATAACGAATAATTGTGTCTGGAATGTAAGAATCAAGAGCATGTCCTAAATGAAGTTTCCCTGTAACATTAGGTGGTGGAAGCAAAATAGAAAATGGTTTCTTTTTGACATCATGAGTCATAAAGTAACCTTTTTCTTGCCACTTTTGATCGAGCCCTTGCTCGACAATTTTATGATCATATGTTTTGTTCATAGCAACCTCCTTATTATTTATCTTTTGAATTAAAAAAATATTATTTTCTAGTTATTTAAATTATAAATTATTTCACAAAAAATGAAAAAGTAGTATAGAGCTAGAATTAAGCAATTAAAAAAATTTTATTTAAAATAATAATTTAAATATCACTCAACTAGTTCTAAAAAATTAATTTATTTTTAATATAATTAAATAACTATGAGTAAAAAAAGAAAATTCGGTTTTATTGGAACAGGTGCTTGAAGTAGTGCTTTAGCCAATGTTTTAAGCAAAAATGGATATGATGTAATTTTATATGGGGTTGATCAAAAAGAGATCGAAGACATCAAGCGTGGTTACAATACAAAATATTTTAATTCACGTGCATTTAATAATCCTGAAAATATTTATGCTACCGATTCTTTGAGTGAACTTGTATCTAATTCAAATACTTATGTTCTTGGAGTACCGTCAAAACTTGTCAAAAGTGTTTTAAAACAATTGCAAAAAGAACTCAAATATAAAAAAGTAGATTTAATTAACCTTTCAAAAGGGCTTGAACCTAATTCTGAAACTTTATTTTCGGAATTTATTGCTAAGAAATTTAAGAAAAACTTAAAAAACCTTGCAACATTTATTGGCCCTTCATTTGCGGTTGAAGTTTTTAATGAAGAAGCTACTATCATTAATGTTGTTGGTGAAAACCACATGTACAATCGTGAGCTACAAAGAGCTTTTAATAATGCTTATTTTCGTTTAGAACCTGAGCAAAATATTAAAGGAGCAGAACTTTTTGCTGCTTTAAAAAATGTTTTAGCAATTGGAATGGGAATGGTTTCTGCTAAATATCAATCTGTTAATACTCATTCTGCAATGCTCACAATTGGAACGCAAGAAATTTTAAAAGTTTTAGACTTTTTACACCCAAATCCTGATAATGTCAAAGTTGCACTTAGTTTTTCTGGAATTGGTGATATTTTCCTTACTTGCTCATCAACAAAAAGTCGTAATTTTAGTTTTGGACAACAAATTAATGAATTTGGAATGAAAAAAGCTTTAGAATTAAATAACAAAACAGTTGAGGGTGTTGAAACAGCTAAAACTTTACAAAAAATTTTAAAAAAACACCCATTAGATGTTCCATTTTTAAACAATATTATTGCAATTTTATTTTCAGGTAAAAGTCCATTCAAAATTTTAGATTTTATTCAAACAAACAATGCTTCATAAATGAAGCATTTTTTATTAGTTGATGTTAATTTTTTGAAAATAAAGTAAAATATTAACATAATTATTCTAGCTATGACTAGAAACCTATCAAATCATAAAAGGAGACATTAAGAATATGATCAAATTAGAATTAAAACAAGAATTAGCTCAAGCTGAAGTAATCATTGAAATTCCGGCTGAAGAAGTCTCAAAATTAGTAAATAATAAAGTTGAAATTGAACTTAAAAAAGTGAAAGTGCCAGGATATCGTCCAGGTAAAGCTCCAAAACAAGAAGCTATCAGAAGAGTAGATTATGCAAAAGTTAATCAAGAAGTTGCTAAAGAATTATTAGACAAAAACTTAGAAAAAGCAATTGAAAAATTAACAGAAGAAAAATTAAATGGTGTAAGAGTTTTAACAGATCTTGCTACAAAAGAAGATGGAAGTGTTGAACTTAAATACTTTTTTGTTCAAGCTCCAAACTTTGAAAATGTTAATTTAGAAGAAATTAAAGTTGACTTAGGACAATTAGTTCCAACTGAAGACGATAAAGAAAAAGCTTTAAACGATCTTTTAGAAAGATTAGCATTAAACAAAGAAATTACAGAAGGAACAACTAAATTAGGAGATACAGTTAATATTAACTTTAAAGGTTTCATCAATGACGAACCATTTGATGGTGGTGAAGCTGAAGGATATGATTTAGTTCTTGGATCAAATAGTTTTATTCCAGGTTTTGAAGATCAATTAGTGGGTAAAGAATTAAATTGAGAAGGTTCAATCAATGTTAAATTCCCAGCAAATTACTTCTCAAAAGAATTCCAAAATAAAGATGCTGTTTTTGAAGTAAAAATTAACAAAATTCAACGTAAAGATGCTCCAGAATTAACAGAAGAATTAGTTAAAGGTTTTGGAATTACTAATGTTGAAACTATCGAAGATTTTAAAGCATGAGTTGCTAACCGTGCAAGACTTAATATTTTTACAACTACAACTCAAAAATACTTAACAGATTCAATTGCAAAATTAGTTGAAGTTGCAAAACCTGTACTTCACACTTCATTTATTCAAGAAGAAATTGAAAACATCAAAAAAGAATTTGAAAATCAATTAAAACAATTCCAAATTAAGAAAAAAGAATACTTACAATTAATCAAAACAACTGAGGAAGAATTAGAAAATCAATTTAGCGAACAAGCTAAAGCAAGATTAGTTTCAGAAATTGCTGGTCAATGATTATTACAAGTAAAAATTAAAGAAGTTGCAAATCAAGAAGATTTAGCTAAATTAGACGAAAGTGTTTTCGAATTTGCACCAGAAGAATTCAAAAACATGTTTTTAACAGAATCCCTTAAAGCTGAAAAATTATTAGAACTTACAAAATCAGATAAACTTGAAGAATATAAAGCTGTTGTTAAAACATTCTTTACAAAATAACAAAAAATACCCTTATGGGTATTTTTTTAAATAAAAAACACCAATTTTAAACTAGGACAATAAAAATTAACATTCCTTCGAATGTTAATTTTTTATATTTTTAAAGGAGAAAAAATGGGAAAACATTTTACAGAAGAACAAGAAAAAGAAATTTATAATACATTTTTTCAATTAGGTAAAAAGGATGCGATTGAACTGATGTATAAATATGGTGCAAAAGCAAAAGATAAATATGTGAAAGCGAGATTACGAAGAATATTAAAACATTATAATTTTAATATGAATAAAAAACCAAGAAAGCCTGGAACCGGTAGGTCAAGAAAAGCGAAAGAACAAGATATAAATTGAGACATTTTTACACGAGAAGATTTAATTGAAATTGCAAAAAGATATAGAGAAATTACAAAAGATAAATTTAAAACAGAAAAAGTTCAAGAGGCATCACATATTAATATGGCTTCGTATAAACTTGCTATTTTGTTGTATCTTTGTAGACAAACAATATCCAAACATAAAAGAAATAATTTTGCTCCTAGAATTAAATCCAGAAAAATAAAGTACCAAGACTTGATTATTGATTCATTTAAACAAAATAGATCTAAATATGGTAGACAAAAATTAAAATATTTTATCTTAAAGCACTATAAAATAGACATAAACGAAAGAACTCTGGGAAGATATATGAATGCCTTAGGTTTATTTTGCAATGTCAGAAAAAGAAAAAAACTAAAAGAAGTAAAGAATACATCTGTCATAAAAGAAAACATTGTTAATAGAGATTATAATGATGTATATAACAGAAATATATATGCTACTGATGTAACATATCTTCCAGCGACAAAAGATGCAATAAACAATAATGTTTATCTTTCAGTAGTAATTAAACATAAAACTAAAGAAATAATTAGTTTTTCTCTTTCTAAATTTAATGATTCCAAATTAATTTACAAAACATTTGAAAATGTTGATTTTGAAAAAAGTTTTATATTACATTCAGATCATTGCTCAACTTATACATCTGATGATTTTTCTCGTTTTATTCAAAATAAAGGTGGAATAATTTCACTTTCAAAAGTAGGAAATAGTTTAGATAATAGAGTTGTGGAATATTGATTTTCAAATTTAAAAACTGAATTAATTAGAGATTTAAATATCAAAGCTATGACTTTGAGTGAACTAGAAAAAGTGATATCTAATTATGTTCATTGATACAATAAATTTAGAATTCAATCATGTTTGAATTGAAAAACCCCATACGAATATAGTATGGGGCTATCCAATTTGATAAATTGTTAATTTTTTCTGTCCTAGTTTAATTTTTTAGGTGTTTTTCTTTTGACTAATTTTTGAAAGCTTTTGTTGGTTTGTAAGTTTTAATTGCTTTAACAATTTCTTCATAAATTAATAAACCAAATCCAAATAAAACAGGTAAAGCTCAATAAGAGTGATTAAACTGACTTGATTTGAGATCTTGTAAATTAATCATCTTGAACATTTGATTAAGTCCAGGAGTAAATGCAACTAAAAGAACTAAAAATAATGATGATAAACTTGCTAAATACACTAATTTATAAGTTAAAGGATTACATCTAAATAAATTCTTTTTACTCATTAAGTTTAAAGAATTTAAGCTTGCTCCAATCCCTAAGGTAAGAAAACAAGCAGTTGAAGTTAATTCAACAAAATCCTTACCAACAATTCCGTGAGTTTTAGCAATGAATCCAACAACTAAATAAGATAATAAAGCAAGAACCGATAAGATTGTACTTTGAATAATTAATTTTTGACCCATTCCTCGTGCAAAAATACTTTCATTTTTGCTAAAAGGTTTACGCTCCATCACATTTTCTTCAGTTGAAGTCATCCCAAGTGCAATTGCAGGTAATCCGTGAGTTAAAAGATTAATTCACAACAATTGTGATGCTGATAAAACTATAAACTCTGCACTTTGATAACTATCTTTAAAAATAAATCTAAATGCTAATAAACCAACTAGCATAATAATGATTTCTGTTAAAGAAGAAACTAAAAGATTTAAAATAACTGATTTAATTCGATCAAATGTTTCTCTTCCTTTTTTGATTCCTTTAACTATTGTATTGAAATCATCATCAACTAAAACTGTGTCAGCTGCTTGCTTTGAAACATCAGTTCCAGTAATTCCCATAGCACAACCTAAATCAGCAGCTTTTAAAGCTGGTGCGTCATTAACTCCATCACCAGTCATGGCAACAACTTGATGATGACTTTGTCATGCTTTTACAATTCTTAATTTATCATTTGGACTAACACGAGCATAAATTGAGATATCTTGGACTTTTTCACGAAGTTCTTGATCTGTTAATTGAGCAAGTTCTGCACCAGTTAATACTAAATCTCCATTATTGTAAATCCCTAGCTGTGAACCAATTGCTTTGGCAGTCACTAAATGATCACCAGTAATCATAACTGTTTTAATGCCTGCATTAGCAGCAAGTTCAATACTTTCTTTTACATTTGGACGAGGTGGATCGATCATACCTACTAATCCAATAAATGTTAAATTAGATTCATCTTGATAATCTAATTCTGTTTTATATTCTGGTAAGTTTTTAAAAGCAACCGCAATTACACGTAATGCGTTTTGTGATCACCTTTCAACACGATCATAATCTTCTTGGGTGGCATTCTTTGAATTTCTTAAAATTACATCAGGAGCACCTTTGGTAATCATGAATTTTTTCCCTTTACCATTATCAACTAAAATTGACATCATTTTACGATCGCTATCAAATGGTAAAGCATGTAATTTAGAATTTAAATTAAAGAATTTTTCTGCACTATTATTATTTTTATGACCGAATCTTAAAATACCTGTTTCTGTTGGATCACCAACTTCCACATATTCGTTTTTATCATTTAAATGAACCGAAGCATCACAACAAGCGACAAATGCACTTAGTGCTTTTGATTCACTTAATTCACCTGTTGGGTTTAATCCATCATAAAATTTAACTACTGTCATTTTATTTTGAGTTAATGTTCCGGTTTTATCTGAACAAACTACATTTAAAGAACCAAAAGTTTCAATTGCTGGAAATGCCTTAATAACAACATTTTCCTTGGTCATGTACGAAACACCAATAGCAAGTAAAACTGTTGTAAATGTAACTAGACCCTCTGGAATTGCAGCAACTGCCAATGAAATACTAATTACTAATGCGTTTGAATATACCGCTGGATTTTGTCAATCACCTGAAATTAAGTTATTTAAAAGAATTTGTAAAACTAAAGAAACAACTAAAAGGCCAATTCCAGTTAAACCGAAAATTTTGCTTAATTTATCTAACTTAATTTGTAATGGTGTTTTATTAGTTTCTTGAGCTTGAATTGAGGCGTTAATTTTACCAATTTCTGTTTGAGATCCTGTTGCGTATACTTCCGCAACAGCTTTCCCGTTTGTAACATAAGTACCTGAAAAAATTTGATTAATTTTTTCTGCAATTGGAATAATTTCTTCGTTTTTAAGCTCCTTAGCTTCTTTATTCACAGGTAATGATTCACCTGTTAAAGCTGCTTCAACAACTTGTAAAGAAAATGATTCAACTAAACGAGCATCAGCACAAATTGCGTCCCCTGCTTCAACCACAATTAAATCACCAGGAACAACTTCATGAGTTGGAATTAAAATCATTTTTCCATCTCTGTATACTTTAGCGTTAAGCTCATTGCTTTTTTCTAAGGCCTTAACTGCTTGATCGCTCTTGACCTCTTGATAAGCACCTAGGGCACTATTTAGAGCAACAACTATTAAAATAATTAATGGCTCAACAAAACTAATAATAATCTCTGTTTTATTCAAAGGTTCTGGACCCTGCATTTTATGAACTAACTCTCAAACAGCAACAGCAATACTAATTGTTGCCGCAATTAAAAGTAAAATAATCATAAAATCTTTAAATTGACTTAAATAAATTGCGAATAAATTTCTCTTTTTATGAGTTCTAATAACATTAGGACCATATTTTTCAAGACGACGCTTGGCTTCACCACTATTTAAACCAACTGGTTTATTTTCGTTATTTTGCATAAAACTCCTTTCTAATATCGTTTTACTATTTAGTATTTAAATTATAAAGAATAAAGTAGAAAATTCAGAAAATAAAACTAGCTAATAAGAAAAACTTAAAAAGCTTAAATTGGTTATAATAATTCTATGAAAAAACAATGAAATAAACTCAAATATCAATTATTAACATTAGCAACATTAACTACACCTAGTTTAATTTTTGCTTCAGCTGCTTGTTCTCAAAAAACAAGCGATACAAAAATTGATTATCAATTACTTTACAAAGAAATTGTCGGAAATTACTTAACTGTTTTTAGTGAAAATATTGAGAAATTAGAAAAATTAAATACCGAAAATCCAAATCAAGAAATTACTACTTTAATTAATTTTTATAAAAACCAAAAAGATACAAAAAGTAGTCTTTTAAAAAATGATTTTATCCAAGAAAAAAATGAGTTTTATACAAACATTCAACCATTTGCAATTTTTCAAGATGATTTATTTAGAATAATTACATTACTAGAAAATAAAACTTCAATTAATCTTGCTACCTTAAAAAATAATTTCAATGAACTTAAAAAATATTCATTTGATAATGCAAACGAAATTAACGAAATTGCTAATTCATACAATGAATTAATCCAAAATCCAGAACTAAATGATTCTGAACTTGAAAATCTAGTTAACAAATTAATTGAATATCACTTAAAACTTGCATTATTTAAAACTCAAAATCTTGATAAATTTAAAGAAGAAGCTTTTTCAGGAATTGAAAATTATATTATTAAATCTGTTCAAGAATCAATGAAAGTTTTTACTAGTGATGCTAGTTTAGGAACTCAAATACCAAATTTAATTTTTAAAAATCAATTGAAAGATCATTTAGATAAGCTTCAAGAAGTTTTAAAAGCTAGTGAAGATATTCAGAAAAAACTAGATCAAAAAAACGAAAATGCAGAATTTGTTATCCAAGGTGATGAGCGTACCAGCCTTGAAAAAGAGCTAGCAAACAAGAATGCTCAAAAAGTTGAACTTGAACAACAATCATTACCTAGCTATTTTAAAGTTTTAAAAGCAATTACTTTATTAAGAGAAGCTTATAAAGAGTTTTTGTTTACCCGTGCATTTATTTCTAAATATGAAAGTGATGCTGAAATTGCTAAATTCAAAACTGAATTTCAAGCAAACCAAGAGAAATTTAAAAAATTTCTAAATTCACAAAACGATTCATTGCAAGAAATTGCCAAAGAACAAAATGCACAAGCTAGTTTTCGTCAGAAATTCTTCGCAAAATTCCAAAATCAAATTCAATCTAATCTTGATTTAAATTTAACTAATTTAAAAATTAAACTCAAAACAAATGATGAATATCAAGAATTATTCCAAATTTATGCAGATAGTCTTAATTACTATTATCAAGATTTTTTCAATTTAATTAACACTCAAATCCTTCCTTACTTTAGAAAAGAATACTTAAATTCAAATAAAGATGAAAAAACTCAGCTTAATAAATTAATCCTTTTCTTTAAGAATGGTTTTGTTAAAGATACTGAAAGCACATTTTCTGAATTCCTTTACAAAAAAGAATTTAATTTAGTTGAATTTAATAATTTATTAAATCAAACACAACAAATTTTAAGTAATTATATTCAAACAAATCTTATCCAGGTTCTTTCTCCTGAACTAGTTACAAAAGTTCAAGAACTTGCAAGTCAATTTAGTAATATGACTCGAATTTCTAAAATCTTCCGTAAAATTAGTGATCAAACTACTTATTTAAATAATTTACTTAAAACACATTCTGATAATCAAGTATTAATAAACTTAAAACAAGAATATCTAAATTTAACACCATTTGCACAGCAGATGATTGACCAGCATTTATCTAATGATGCAATTGCAAACTTTGAAAATAAATTACTTGAAATTTCTTTCAAAGTAATTCCACAGTTAGCTAGCGAATTTGGCGAACCTAGTTTTGAAATTTCAAGCGATAGTTATTTAAGTATTGATGAAGATTCAGAAATTTTTGATACAAATGAATTACTTGATCAAAAATTCGATTTTATTACAAATCTAGATTTACAAGCTAGAATCCAAGCATTTAAAGATCTTTTCCCTAATAAAGTAGAAGCTTTAAATGCAGAACTTCTTAGATGAAATTCTATTTTTAACAATTCAGCTTCAACTTTACTTAAAAATAATGATGTTATTTGAGAAAAAACATTAAATTACAAAATTTTAGCAAATGAAAATCAACAAAAAGTAGTTGGTAAAATTAATTTTGCAGCAGTATCACAAGAAAACCCACTTAAAAACGATGGCTCAGAAGCAAATAGTCTTGCACAACCTTTAAATCAGAAATACACAACTTCAAATCAAGTTCATTACTTAGTCAATATTGAATTAAATGTTGATTTAATTCAACTTCTTAATTACTATCCTGTCCATGTAATCCAAGACTCTACAATTCAAATGGGAGATTTAGTTGCTTTTAGCTTAATTCCTTTAAAGGTCAAAAACATTGAATACACTAGACCCGATGAACGAACAAATAACTTTAATCTCGAACTAGAATATGGTTTATTAAATTCAACAATTGATCCTAAAACTGCTCTAATGGATTTTCCTAATCCAAATATTTTCTACAATAGTTCTAAAACTTTAAAAGATCTTAAAGTTAACTTAATTTTTGAAGTATCTGAACAAAATTATAGAATGCTCCAATCAATGTCAATTGCTCCAATTGATCCGAAAATTCAAACTTTTAGTTTAGATAAAGCACATCCAAGTATAACTGAAAAACTAAATGACCTAGTTTTAAGAGCTAATTATCTTCAAAACTATATCACACACAATAATTTCAATGTTGATCTAAGTGAATTAAACAATCACTTAAACTCAAATGAGGTAGCAGAAACTAAATATACTAATTTATTAAATAGTTTTAATTTAACTTACAACAAATTAATTGAAGAATATGCAAAAAGATACGATCAAACACTTGAAAATAATCAAATTACTTTAAAATTAAAATAACAAAAAACCTTAGTTTCAACTAAGGTTTTTATTTTGTTTATTAACTCAATTATTTTTTTTATTCTTGTATTTCTGCTTGAGAATTATCAACATTTTGTTGTTCGTTATTTTCAAATGAATTAGTAAAATCAATAGAAACACTATTTTTTAATTGTTTAAATTCTTTATTCATTAAGAAATAAGCAATCACAAAAAGAATATCTAATCCTAAAAATCCTACAAAAAATGAAACAATAATAAGAACAAACGAAGGAGTTAATGTTCGAACTTTATAATCTCTAGTTAATTGTGATAATTTAACTGCAATAATAATTTTCATTACAAAAATTGGAATAAATAGTAACCATAAAACTAAGAAATAGCTTCTAATTAAAATAAATGTTGGTAAACTAGCAGCAAAACCAATAAGAACTAAAATTAAAGTAGCTAAACTAAGTTTTTCCAGATAATTAATAATTTCTTTTTTAGACATATTTTATAAACCTCTTTTCAAGATTATATTAAATAGATAATCTTTATTTAATATAAGAAAGATTATATCAAAGTCCATATTTTTTTACACTCGAATATTTTAATTAAAAAAACAAGCTAATGCTTGTTTTGTCAAACTAATTTGCTTGATTAATTGGGTGAATTTCTGATTCATTAAGCATATTTTTGATCATAAAATAAGAAATAATTCCAAGAATGTTTTGAATTACAAAAATCGAAACTAAAACAAGAATTCAAGAAGTTTGTGCTTTAGAGTTATATCTAGAAAATTCATTCAATTTCACAACTAAAATAATTTTAATAACTAAATTAGAAATAAGTAAAATAATTGATATGGCTAAGAAAATTCATCCGAAAAGAAAAAGAGTAGAATTAAAAACTGTTACTGGTGTTCTTCACTGAGTATATCTACCATCAATTAAAATAGGTACAGACTTAACTTCAGTATGTATTGATAAGTAACCAAAAATAAAAAGAATAATTCCTAAAATGAAAGCAGATAGTGAAATTATTATGATAATAAGCATTGTGCGATTTAATTTAGCAATTGAATCACTTTTTTGTTGTAGATTAACCATGTTTTTGCCTTTCTTCTTAAATCAAATTTATACTAAAATTTTAGCACTTTTATTTTTAGCTATAATATAAAATAATTTACAAACAAACAAAAAATATTAAATTTTAATCATGTTTTTAGTCAATTAATAAGATCAAAAAACAAAAAAACAATCGAGGCAAAAGAATTTAAAATAGAAATCTATACTGAAGATTTTAAGAATGACTATATTAGTCTTACAGATATTGCAAGATATAAGAATCAAGAAGAACCGAATGTTGTCGTAGCAAATTGGATAAGAAATTTTAATACAATTGAATATTTAAGAATTCGAGAGAAGTTAAATAATCCAAAATTTAACCCCCTCGAATTCGAGGGGGTTTCAGAAGAAGCAGGAAGCAATGCTTTTACATTATCACCACAGAAATGGGTAACAACTACGAATGCTAAAGGTTTATTTGTAAAAGTTGGTAGAGGTGGCGGAACTTTTGCACATAAAGATATTGCTTTTAAATTCGCTTCTTGGCTCTCAGCTGAGTTTGAACTTTATATTATTAAAGATTATCAAAGACTAAAACAAAACTAAACATCAAGGTTATCACTTACTTGAGATTTACATCGTGAAGTTTCAAAAATTAATTACAAAATTCATACAGATGCTATAAAAACATATCTTCTAAATGATTTAAAAGATAGTCAATTAGGATTTAAATATGCAAGTGAAGCTGATATGCTAAATGTTTCATTATTTAATAAGACTGCTAAACAGTGAAGAGATGAAAATCCAAATTTAAAAGGTAATATGAGGGATCATGCTAGTTTAAATGAATTGTTAGTACTAGCGAATATGGAAAGCTATAATGCCATTTTAATTGAAAAAGGGTTAGGACAAAAGAAAGAATGATTGAACTAAGAAAACTCGCAAGAAATCAAATGTTATCTTTAGAAGAATTAAGTCAAGGAAGTTTAAATAAATTAGATAATAAGAAAAAATAGTTTATACAAGATGCTAAATAATAAAAAAATTAATAATTTTAAAGTTATAATTTTGTCTACCATATTTAGATCTATTTTGTTTAATTGAATCAATAATTAATTCTTGGTACTTCATTTTCTAAATTTAATTCTAGCAGCAAAATTATTTCTTTTATGTTTGTCTATAAAGAGACAAAAAAATAGCAAGTTTATACGAAGCTATATTAATATGTTATTCCTCTTCAACTTTTTCTATTTTAAATTTATCTTTTGTAATTTCTCTATATCTTTTTGCAATTTCAATTAAATCTTCTCGTGTAAAAATGTCTCAATTGATATCTTGTTCTTTCGCTTTTCTTGTTCTTCTGTAAAATGTTTACCCATTTTTGTCTCTTTTAAAAATATAAAAAATTAACATTCGAGAGAATGTTAATTTTTATTGTCCTAATTTATATACTTTTTTTATTAAACTAATTTGCTTGATTAATTGGGTGAATTTCTGATTCATTAAGCATATTTTTAATATTGAAATAAGAAACAATTGCAAGAATATGTTGAAGTATAAAAATTGATATTAAAACAAGAATTCAAGAAGTTTGTGCTTTGGAATTATATGTAGAAAATTCACTCAATTTAACAATTAAAATAATTTTAATAACTAAATTAGGAATAAATAAAATGCTTGGTATCACTAAGAAAATTCCAGCAAAAACAAAAAGAGTTAAATTATATGTTATTTCTTGTCTTGCTTGACCAGCACTAAAATAAGGGTTAGAAAATATAGAATAGTCGGTATATTTTAGTTCTGTATGAATTGAGAAGTAACCAGAAATCAAAAGAATAATTCCTAAAATTAAAGTAGATAATGAAATTATTGTGATAATAAGCATTGCACGATTTAATTTAGCAATTGAATCACTTTTTTGTCATAGATTAGTCATGTATTTTACCTTTCTTTTTAAATTAAATTTATATTAAAATTTTAGCACTTTTTATTTTTGCTTCTCATATAAAATAATTTAAAAACAAACAAAAAATATTAAATTTTAATCATGTTTTAATCAATTAAATAAGGTCAAAAAAATAAATAAAATTTACTTTGTGGAATTAAATAATTAGATCAAAAAAAACAAGCATTAGCTTGTTTTTGATTTACTCTTTTGAGTTTAATTTAACTTTTGCAAGCATATTTCTAATTTGGAAGTAAGAAATTATAGCAAGTATTTTTTGAAAAATAAAAATTGAAACTACAAGAAGAATTCAAGAAGTTTGTGCTTTTGAGTTATATCTAGAAAATTCATTTAATTTAATAATTAAAATAATTTTAATAACTAAATTAGAAATAAGTAAAATAATTTCTAAACCATATCAAATTCAAGTAAAAATCAAAATAGGGTGGACTCAAATATAACTATTATCAGGGAGAATAACTTCACCATTAGGTCCAGGAAGCATACTAAAAGGTGCTTTATCAATAACCCCAAAAAAGCTCCAAATAGAAAAACTAATTGCTAAAATAAATGCTAAACAAGAACTTACAGAAATGATAATCATTACATGATTTAATTTCGCAATTGAATGCATTAAACTTTTATTATCAAGCATATAATCCCCTTCTTTTTCGTCGCTATATTTATTATTTTATAGAAATTTAAAGTCCATGTAGAAATTAAGTTTTTAAAACAATTAAAAAGTATTAAAAAAATAATAATTATGAAAATTTTTCAAAATCTAAATTTCTTTTTTTAGTAAAAAAGTTACCTAAATTAAACTAGGACAATAAAAATTAACATTCCTTCGAATGTTAATTTTTTATATTTTTAAAGGAGAAAAAATGGGTAAACATTTTACAGAAGAACAAGAAAAAGAAATTTATAATACATTTTTTCAATTAGGCAAAAAGTATGCAATTGAACTTATGTATAAATATGGTGCAAAAGCAAAAGATAAATATGTGAAAGCAAGATTACGAGGAATATTAAAACATTATAATTGTAATATGAATAAAAAACCAAGAAAGCCTGGAAGTGGTAGGTCAAGAAAAGTGAAAGAACAAGATATAAATTGAGACATTTTTACACGAGAAGATTTAATTGAAATTGCAAAAAGATATAGAGAAATTACAAGAGATAAATTTAAAACAGAGAAAGTTCAAGAGGCATCAAATATTAATATGGCTTCGTATAAACTTGCTATTTTGTTGTATCTTTGTAGACAAACAATATCCAAACATAAAAGAAATAATTTTGCTCCTAGAATTAAATCCAGAAAAATAAAGTACCAAGACTTGATTATTGATTCATTTAAACAAAATAGATCTAAATATGGTAGACAAAAATTAAAATATTTTATCTTAAAGCACTATAAAATAGACATAAACGAAAGAACTCTAGGAAGATATATGAATGCCTTAGGTTTATTTTGCAATATCAGAAAAAGAAAAAAATTAAAAGAAGTAAAGAACACATCTGTCATAAAAGAAAACATTGTGAATAGAGATTATAACGATGTATATAACAGAAATATATATGCTACTGATGTAACATATCTCCCAGCGACAAAAGATGCGATAAACAATAATGTTTATCTTTCAGTAGTGATTAAACATAAAACTAAAGAAATAATTAGTTTTTCTCTTTCCAAATTTAATGATTCAAAATTAATTTACAAAACATTTGAAAATGTTGATTTTGAAAAAAGTTTTATACTACATTCAGATCATTGCTCAACTTATACATCTGATGATTTTTCTCGTTTTATTCAAAATAAAGGTGGAATAATTTCACTTTCAAAAGTAGGAAATAGTTTAGATAATAGAGTTGTGGAATATTGATTTTCAAATTTAAAAACTGAATTAATTAGAGATTTAAATATCAAAGCTATGACTTTGAGTGAACTAGAAAAAGTAATATCTAATTATGTTAATTGATACAACAAATTTAGAATTCAATCATGTCTGAATTGAAAAACCCCATACGAATATAGTATGGGGCTATCCAATTTGATAAATTGTTAATTTTTTCTGTCCTAGTTTAAAATTAGGTAACTTTTTAATTTAATTATTCAAAATCATCTATTGCTTCGTATGAAAAGTCATCAAGATCAAAGTGATTTGAGTCATTTTGATAGAATTCATCATCATGTAATGATTCTAAATCAATAATATCGCTTTCTTCTAAATCTCCTAAATGATCTGTAAGCATATTTGCTGTGAAATATGATCTTGGATCACGAATATCGTATTTACCTTTTAATTCATAATTAGAGTTTGTTCCAGTTGGAATTTTAAGACCAAGAATAATGTTTTCTTTGAGCCCTTCTAAATAGTCAACACGTTTAGCGATTGAACTATTAACAAGAATCTTAGCTGTTTCTTGGTAAGAAGCAGCCGCAAGGAACGAATCACTAAGAAGTGGAGTTTGTTTAGCACCACGAATCTTAACTTCACCAAAGGCAGGTTTTTTACCTTGTGCAAGTAGTTTTCCATTTTCTCTTTGGTAAACAAAAGTATCAACTAAACTTCCTGTAAAGAAGTTTGAATCACCTGGATCTGTAATCATAATTTTTGAAAGCATTTGACGGATAATAATTTCAATATATTTATCTGAAATTGTAATACCTTGAAGACGGTAAAGACGTTGTACTTCTTTTAATAAGTAGTTTTGAACAGCTCTTGTGTCAGCGTAACTTAAAAGTTCATTTAAAATAATTGGTCCTTCAAAAATCTTTTGACCTGGATAAACTTTATCACCAACTTTAATTCTTAGTTTTTGAGAAACTTTCCCGTTTTCATAAATAACTTCTGTTCTAGTAGCGTCAATTCTTGTTTGAATTCCAACAATTAAAACATCTGTATCACGACCTGATTTATCTTTAGCAGGTGTAATTGAAACAACTTCACCGTAAACTTTTGAAATAACAGCTGGACGACCTCATGGAAAATCATAAGCATCGATTAACTCGATTAAACGACCAAATCCACCTGTAATATCCTCAACTCCGGCAACCCCTCCGGTATGGAAGGTACGCATAGTAAGCTGTGTTCCAGGTTCACCGATTGATTGAGCAGCCACAACTCCGACAGCTTCACCGATATTAACAATTCTATTTGAAGCTAAATCTTTTCCATAACAACGTTTACATACACCATTTTTTGTATGACATGAAAGTACAGAACGAATTTCAACTGATTTTTTACCATGTTTATTAACAATTAAATTCGCAAGTTCTGGTGTAATGAAAGTGTTTCCTTCAACAATTACATTTCCATTATCATCAAGAATTGCTGAGTTAGTAAATCTTCCTTCAATTCTTTCGACTAATGATTCAATAACTGTATCTGTTTTTGTATCTTTAATATCCTTAACAACAAAACCAAAGTCACTACCACAATCTTCTTCACGAACAACAATTCCCTGAGCAACATCAACTAAACGACGAGTTAAGTACCCTAATTTAGCTGTGTTAAGAGCAGTATCTGTTAACCCTTTACGAGCCCCGTGAGTTGATGAATAGAATTCATAAGCACTAAGTCCATCAAGGAAAGAAGATTTAACTGGAATTTCAACAGTACTACGAACCACACGATCGTTTTCCGCATCGGCTTTAAGTACTTTGGTGTTGTTTTGCATAAGTCCACGCATACCAGCTAACTGAGTAAAGTTAGATGAGTTCCCACGAGCACCTGAGGTAAACATCATAAAAAGCGGGTTATCTAAATCTGATTTAGTAACTTCTTTAAGATCTTTTTCAATTGAATCTTTAATTTCTGTTCATTTTTGAATTACAAGATTATAACGTTCATCATCAGTTAAAAATCCTTTTTCAAAGTATTTTTTAAGTTCTTCAATGTAATCTTCACCTTTTTTAATTTTTTCTTTAGTTGTTTCTAAAGTAGTGATGTCATTCATTGAAATTGTAGTCCCTGAAATTGTTGAATATTGGAATCCAAGATTTTTAATTTTATCTAGAATTGAAGCTACAAAGTTTGTATATTTAAATCAAACTTGATTAAGAGCTAAAGTATATTGACTTAAATCTCATCTTAATTTTTCTGCTTTATAATGATTATTAAATGAAATTTCTTCAAAAGTTTCTGAAATAAAATCACTAATTAATTTCGCATGTTCTTTTGAAATTTCATCACCTTTGTAATCAATTAATTTAGAACATTCTTCAAATTTATCTTCATAATCAATACGTGTGACAGTGTTAATTACACTTGCAACATCTTCCATATTAACGACAGCAACATATTTTTCATAAACTTTACGAACAATCTTAGCAATATCTTTTTTAGTTAAAGCTAAATTAACTTGCATATTAGCGATTTCTGCTTTAAAGTTCGCTCCATATGGAAGAGTGTATCTTTCTAGATCTTCCTCTGAGGTATGAATTGATTCTTTTTCAATTGTTTTTTGATTTCCATTTTCGTCTGTTTTGTAAGTTGTAACTACATATTTACCGAAAATAAATGGAAAATCTGTTGGGAAAGCATTATTTAAAATAAACTTACCAACTGTTGAAATTAAATATGGTTCTTTGGTTTTTTCAGAAATTGATGTTTTTTCTAACGCATTAATAGGAAGCACAACTCTTGTATGAAGAGTGATGTAACCTTGTTCATAAGCAAGTAACATATCATCGTATGAAGCATAATAGTTACCTTCACCTTTAGCATTAGCTTTTTCAATTGTTAAGTAGTAAAGACCTAAAATCATATCCTGTGAAGGGTTGATGATAGGTTCTCCATCTTTAGGACCTAAAATGTTTTTTGAAGCAAGCATAAGTTCTTTTGCTTCACGAACGGCTTGATCTGAAATTGGAACGTGCACAGCCATTTGGTCCCCATCGAAGTCGGCGTTAAAAGCGGTTGTTACAAGTGGGTGCAACTTAATTGCTTTACCACGAATTAAAACTGGTTGGAAAGCTTGAATTGAAAGACGGTGCAATGTTGGAGCACGGTTAAGTAAAACTGGACGGCCATCAATTGCTTTTTCAACATATGGTCAAATAATTGGATTAAGATTTTCAATTAATTTTTTAGCAGATTTAACACTTGTAATTCCTTCTTCACCACGAATTAATTCACGAATAATTCATGGTTCAAAAAGTTTTGCAGCCATATCACGAGGTATCCCAACTTCGTGCATTCTAAGCGTCGGACCTACAACAATAACACTACGTCCTGAATAGTCAACACGTTTTCCTAAAAGGTTTTGACGGAAACGACCTTTTTTACCAGTTAAAGCATCTGAAATAGATTTTAATGGGTGTGCATCTTTTGAAGTAACTGGTGATGGTTTTTTACGGGCATTATCAATTAAAGCATCAACTGCTTCTTGAATCATACGGTACTCATTTTGTTTAATAAGCATTGGAGCATCAGATTCATTTCATTTTTCTAAACGGTTATTTCTAATGATAATACGACGGTAAAGTTCGTTAACATCACTAGTTGAGTGTCTTCCACCATCTAATTGAACTAATGGACGTAAATCAGCAGGGATAACAGGTAAGTTATAAATCAACATACTTGTAGGTTTTTGACCTGATTTAATAAATGAGTTAATAACAGTTAAACGTTTATAAAGTTTTTGACGTTCTTGTTGCTTAGTAGAAGTTAAACCTTCGTCTGCACCTTGTTCATTAATTGCATCAATTTCTTGTTGAACTAATTTTGCTTCTTCTTCAAGATTGATGTTTTCTAAAAGATAAGCAATTGCTTGTGAACCAGTTCCGATTTTCGCACTTGAATATTCATGAATAATGTCATTATATTGATAAAAGTCAATACCAAAATCTTTACCAATTTTTGAAACTGCATATTCTCTAAGTTCTTCAAGAGCAGCTTGAATATCTTCATATTCTTCTGAACCAACTTCATAATTACCTAACATTTCCACAAGTGCATCTTGATAAATTGTTGCAGCGTCGTTAATGTCGATAATTGTATTTTTCTTTAAAGATGTTAATTCACCACTATCTAAAACAATATGTGATTTATAATAAATTAATTTTTCTAAATCAGCTTTAGTAACTTGTTTTGATGAATCATGAACTCTTAATCCTAATAATTTAGAAATAATAGAGTGGTCGATTTTAAAGAATCAAAAGTGCACAACAGGGTTATGAAGTTTAATGTGCCCCATTCTACTTCTACGTGTAATTTTTGGAAGAATTTCTGGTTCATATTTTTCACAAGCTTGTGTTTTACGACATTGTGAGTTTTCATCACTTTTCTTGTATTTTGTACCACAAACTGGACATTTATAATCAGTAGTTGGACCAAAAATTAATTCATCAAATAATCCGTCTTTTTCTGGTTTATATGATTTATAGTTAATTGTTTCAGGTTTTTTAACTTCCCCTTTTGATCACTCTAAAATATCATCGTCAGTTGCTAAAGAAAGTGTGATTTTATTAATTAATTTTTGAATATTTTCTTGTTCTTTATCAAAATTATTCATAACTTTCTCCTCCTGCATCTAAGTATTGGTAAAGATCTACATCTAATTCTTCACTTTCATTAATGTCTTTTTCTTGAACTTCTAATTTCATCCCAAGTCCTTTAAGTTCGTAACTAAGAACATTAAATGATTCAGGAATTCCAGGATTTGGTAATTCTTTTCCTGAAACTAAAGCACTATAAAGTGCATTACGTCCTGAGATATCATCTGATTTATATGTAAGAATTTCTTGAAGAACATTTGTCGCTCCATAAGATTCAATGGCTCATGTTTCCATCTCTCCGAATCTTTGTCCCCCGTTTTGACTCTTTCCTCCAAGAGGTTGTTGAGTAATTAAAGAGTAAGGACCAACGCTACGAGCATGCATCTTGTCATCAACCATGTGGTTAAGTTTTAACATGTACATTACTCCAACAGAAATAGGTTTATCAAATTTTCTTCCTGTAATTGGATCAATTAAAATTTGTTTTCCTGATTTGTCTAATCCAGCTTCTTCTAAAGCAACTTCAATATCTGGTTTTTTAACACCATCAAAAGAAGGAGTCACAAATTTTACACCAAGCTTTCTTGCTGCCATTCCTAAGTGGATCTCAAGAATTTGACCAATGTTCATCCGTGAAGGAACCCCTTGTGGATTAAGCATAACATCAAGTGGTGTTCCATCTTCTAAGTAAGGCATATCTTCTTCTGGTAAAACAATTGAGATAACCCCTTTATTTCCGTGACGTCCGGCAACCTTATCACCAACTTTAATTTTACGTTTTTGAGCAATTGACACTTTAACAATTTTGTCAATACCTTCTTCAAGAACATCACCTTTATCACGTGAAAGAACTTCAACGTGAATAACTGTACCGTTATGTCCATTTTTTACTTTTAATGAAGTATCTTTTTTATTTGAAGATCTTTGTTGAAGAATTGCCATTAAAAGTTTTTCTTCTTGTGATGGGTTTTCTTCCCCTTTTGGTGAAGTACGACCAACCAAAACATCTCCTGGCATAACTTCTGAACCAACTCTAACAATTCCATTTTCATCAAGGTGTCTTAATGAGTATTTTGAAACATTTGGAATGTCGTTTGTAAGTTCATCATCTCCTGCACGGCTACTTCTAAATTGAATTGTTTGTTCTTCAATGTGAATTGAAGTGAAAACATCATCTTTAACTAATCTTTCATTAATAATAACAGCATCTTCATAGTTATAACCATTTCATGTTGAGAAACCAACAAGAAGATTTTTTCCAAGTGCCATTTCTCCATCCTTGAATGAAGAACCATCAACTAAAAGATCTCCTTTTTCTACTTTTTGTCCAACATGAACAATTGGTCTTTGTTGAATTAATGTTCCTTGATTAGATCTTTCAAAGTTTCTTAAAGTATATTTATCTGTAATAAATTTACCTTCTTCTTTTGGTGATGGATATTTAATGTGAATTTTTGAACCATCGACAAAAACAACTTCCCCTGCATTTTTAGCAACAATGTTGTATGAAGAATATTTAGCAATATCTGCTTCAATTCCTGTTGCAACTAAAGGAGCTTCAGCTTGTAAAAGTGGAACCGCTTGACGTTGCATGTTTGAACCCATAAGTGCACGGTTGGCATCGTCATTTTCTAAAAACGGAATAGCCGCAGCAGCAACTGAAACAATTTGTTTAGATGAAACCTCAATAAAATCAACATCATATGGAGTCGCAATAATATAGTTATAATCACGTCTAACTGTTAAAGTTGGAACAACAATTTTATTATTTTCATCAACTCTAACAGAAGATTGAGCAAATGAATAACCAATTTCTTCAGCAGCTGTTAGATATCTAACATCATTATAATCAACAACACCATTATTAACTTTAAAGTATGGAGTTTTAAGGAATCCTAATTCATTTACTTTTGCGAATGTAGCATAGTTAAGGATAAGTCCGATGTTAGGTCCTTCTGGTGTTTCAATAGGACAAATTCTTCCATAGTGAGTTGAGTGAACATCACGAACCTCAAATTGAGCAGTATCACGGTTAAGACCACCTGGCCCTAAAGATGTAACACGACGTTTGTTTGAAACTTCAGCTAATGGATTAATTTGATCCATAAATTGTGAAAGTTTTGAAGTATTAAAGAATGTTTTCATTTGGTTAGTTACTAATTTGTTATTTGTAACATTTTTAGCAGTAACTTTATCAGGTTCTTTAGCACCCATTCTTTCACGAGTAATTTTTTCAAGTTTACTTAAAGCAACTGATAATTGACCTTCAAGTAATTCACCAACTGATACAATCCGTTTGTTAGTAAGTGAATCTGGATCATCATCTTGTCCAATTCCCGCTGTTAAATTAAAGTAGTAATTAATTGCAGCAACAATATCTGAAATTAATAAATGTTGTTCAACAGATTTTGGATCATTTCCAATTACTAAAATTGGATCAACACCTGATTCCATTAATTTCATTGAAGGATAAACTTTAACTTTAATAATTTTGATCCGTTTTTTAAGATCCTTGTTTTGTTTAATAACTTTGTGGTAAACAAACTCTGCATCAATTTTAGGGATTTTAACTGATTCTAAAATTCCAGATTCAAATTTTTCTTGAATTTCTTTAGCAATTTTAATATCAATAAAAGTTCCTTTTTTAAATAAAACTTCATCTGAATTTTTTGCAATAAGATCTTCTGCTAAATAAGTGTTTGTAATACGGTCAACTAAAGAAAGTTTCTTATTAAGCATGTAACGACCTGTTTCAGAAAGGTTGTAACGTTTTTTGTCAAATAAGATTCCTGGAATAAGTGATAATTTAGCATCTTCAGAAATACGATCACCTTTTCTAAGACCTCTAAATAGTTCTTCTTGACACATATCAATTTTTTCTTCAGGTGATAATTCTGAATTAGACATAATTTTGTCTTTTTTAAGAGTTTCAAGTAATAAATCACTTGTTCCAAAAAGTTCTTCCATGGTTTTGGCTGTTAGACCAAATGAACCCAAGAAAGTTGCAAGGTTAATGTTTTTATTTTTATCAACTTTAACTTTAACTGTGTCAATTGATGAAGAAGTAACTTTATGTGAAACTTCAAGTCATGAACCAATTCTTGGTAAAATTTCTAATTTATTGAAAAGGTCATCTGATTGTTTGTTACGAACACCTAATCCATAGTAAGCACCAGGTGAACGAATTAACTGAGAAACAATAACTTTTTCAGAACCGTTAATGATAAAACTTCCACCTGATGTCATGTATGGAATTTCACCAATAAGAACTTCATCTAAACGAACTTCTCCTGTTTCTGTGATTTCTCTTTTAAGAGTTGCGTAAATTTTGACACTAAAATTTGTTCCTTTAGCTTTACACTTTTTAATTTCTTCACTTTCACTTGTTTGTTTTTTGAAAGGTAATTCTAATCTAATAGAATTTTTTAAGTAATCTAAACGAACTTGTTTATTAGCAGCTTCGATAGGATAAACTTCTTGTAAGCATTCTTGAATTCTTTTGTTAATAAAGTATTCAAAGCTTTCTTTGCTTGTAGCAAGAATATCAAACAATGGAAGCGATTGTTTTGTAACAGAATAATCTCTTCTCTTTGTTTTTGGACCAAACTGACGTTCGATATATTTTTTTTGCTCCATAAAACTTCTCTCCTTTAAATTTTCATATTTTTTCAAATATGCATATAAATAATAAGTGTATAAATTTTAACATGAAATTTTTTTAATCCAAACAATTAAATATTTTTTTCTTTTAACCCTTAAAAATAGGAGTAAAAGACTATTTTTATCCAAAAATATTTCTTTATTAATTAAATTTAAGCTAAGAAAAAAATCTTGCTAGTGCAAGATTTTTTATCTATTTTTATGGAGATGGAATTTTATTACCAAAATTAAACTCATTACCAGGAGACAATCATTTGTATTTATATTTTCAATAAGGGAAATCATTATTCTCTTCTTCTGTGGTTGCTATGTATAAATCTGGAAAAGAAAATCATCCATCTGTTACTTTCCATGTAACACCTTTTCTAAAATTATCACTGTAAGAAATTGCTCAATATAGCATATTATCAAAATTATTTTTTAATTGATATTCTCAATCATTTAACCCATGATCATTAAAGTTTTCATAAAAAGTGTGACCATTTCCTACTTTAATTGTCTTTAAAGCAATATCTAAAGATAAAATTGCCAATGACACAAGTTGACCAACCAAAGGAACAGAATTACTTGCTGATGCTAGTGAAAGCATAAAAGCAGAAGAATAAGTAATAATATTATAGAAACTTTTTACATTAATATAATCAGTACTAGAGTTTTCTATAAACTCCTTTAATCCTATCATTAAATCATAAATAGCAAGAGAAAGGAAAAATTTAGAAAATGCTTTAGATACTATTTTAAAATTTGATAAAAGTTTACCGGTTTTATCAAAATTTGATTTTAAAGATTGAATAAATTTAGAAATAGCAGGATTATTAAAAATATTTTCAGTAGTAGTTTTTGCAGCTATTGCAGGGATATTCATTTCTGATTTCATTACTTCTAAAAAATGTTTAAAACTAGTAAACTTTCTACTTCCATTTGCATAGAAATATTTCATAAAAATGAAAAATTCACCATTTCTACTCTTCTCTAAAAAATCTGGTTTATTTATAGTTCACTCATTAAGTTTATTCTCTAGCTTTTTCCCTAAATTTTCAAATACATAGGTTATTTTTAAAGCTTTCGCTATACCACTTAAAAAAGGGTGACGTCATTTTGATTTTGAGCTTTCTAAATTTTCCAATTCTATTTCTAATAAATTTGGGTTATTTTCATTGAAGATATTAGAATCTATAAAATTTGATGAATAAGCTTGGTCATCATTGTTTAAAAATCTTGAAAAAAATAAATTCACAATTTCTTCATTAGTTCAAGAAATATAACTAACATCTTTAGCAAAAACATTATCTGTAATTCTAAACATATGCAAACCATTTTTAATTATTTCTTTATTGCTTGCTTTTAAGTTAGCACCAGTATCAAATACTTTTACCGGTTCTCTTTTTGAACTTATAAATTTTTTAATAGGTCATTTATTAAACGTTCTTCCTGTTTTATGTTCTCTTTGCTTAATTAATTCTCTTTTAAAAAATCTTTTAAATTCTAAAGTTAATACTTTTTTGTCAAAATCTTTTAAATTTAATTTAGAAATATCATCTAAATAATTTTCTATTGACAAACTATCATCCAATGAATTTAATAAATAATTTAATTCTTCGTTATTTTTTGCTTTTTCAAAAAATTGTTCTACTTCATTTCTGTTGTCCTCATAAAATTTTCTATAATCAGTTTCTTTATAAAATTTTAACAACTCTTCTTTTGAGATATTATTTAAATTTTGAGATAAACTAACTTGTGATATTAAAGGTAAAATGGCTATTGAGCCTAAAAATAATCCTTTAAAAATTCTTTTTACTTGTTTCATTTTTTCCTCTTTTTTTATTTTATTGAAACAATAATATTATTTAAGAAATAGAATAAAAAATTATTAAAAAAATAAAATCTTGACTTCTAAAACAAAAGTTTATGATGACCTATTTTTCCACAGTACAAGTTTATTTTATTTTTTTAAAAGAAATAAATTATTTAATCTTATAATTTAAAAATTAAAGGCAAAAATTTATAAAATGAGGAAAAATGTTTAAAAAAAGTATTGCAAATATTTGAAAAATATTAAAATTTTTAATTTTTTTTGGTTTTTGTATTTTTGTTTATGAAACCGTTTCATTTGGTATATTTTTAATAAAAAACAACAAAGAAATTAAGAACCACAAATTTCAAATTTGAAATAAAACAAAATTAGAAAAATGAAATAATATAAGAAAATATGATTTATTTACATTAAAAAATTTCGGAGAATTTGAATATACAATAAAAGAAAAAAATATAATAAATATTTTACCTAGTGAAATTAATAATCTTTCTGATATTGATTCTTTTTTCTCTTTTAATCAAATCAAATCATATAAAGATTACAATTTAATTGCAATTGAACCTATTGATGAATTAGGGGCTTTAATTTTATTTTTAAAATCTCAAAAAAATAAATTAGAACCAATAAAAAATATTATACTGACAGGATTTAAGAAAAGAAATAAAGAAAACAATAATACAATTGAAAAAACATCATTAAATACTCCTAATAATCAATTATTATATTCATTCAATTTTAATCAAAAAACAATTAATGGTAATTTGACATTTTTTAATTA
Organism: Mycoplasmopsis gallopavonis; assembly: GCF_900660635.1. Lineage (GTDB taxonomy): Bacteria > Bacillota_I > Bacilli_A > Mycoplasmatales > Metamycoplasmataceae > Mycoplasmopsis > Mycoplasmopsis gallopavonis. The sequence goes on along the minus strand of NZ_LR215031.1, from coordinate 191,291 downwards.
TTTAAAACCTAAAAATGAAAATCAATACCCAACAAAATGATTCGCAATTACTAGTGCAAAAAACTTCTTAGATAATTTAAATTTAGAAAAAATTAATTTAAAAATAGCTAATAAATTTAGTAAAACAAATATTGATGCTCATTTTTTCTTAGATGGACGGAATCAGTGAGAAACTAAAATAGATCTTTCTTATTTTTTAGAAAATAATGAGAAAATTCAAGCAAAACCTTTTTTAGATTATTTAATTTTGGAAATCAATTTTGAAAATGAAGAACAAGCAAAATTATTTACAAGCAAAGATAAAATAGCTTCTTTTTGATCTAATGAAGACAATCATGAAAATGGTTTTTATAAGCAAAAAGATTCTCAATTAGACTTTTATACATTTAATAAAAATTTCTTTAATTTTGATTTAGCTCTTTCAAAAAAGATAAATAATAGTCTTTTTACAGATTTTCAAAATAATTTAGAAAATTCAACAAATTTATTAAGAATAAACAGTGAAACTTATATTGATTTATCAACAAATTTTAAGGTTTCTATTCCTTTAGATAATCAAGATATAGTTGGAAGTATTTATTCTAATTCAAATCAAAAATATTTGTTGAATTTTGTCGAAAACAATTCATCATGATGATTGCCTTTAAAATATCAAAATAATGCACAAAACGATTTTCGAAATTTATTGTTAAACAAATATAATGATAAAGTTTCAAATTTCTTAACACAATACACTTATGATATTTTTAGAAAAAATACAAAGACAAATCAAAACAAGTCTTTTCAAGAAGTTTTTAATCAAAAATATCCAAATCAAGAACTAGGTTATATTTTGTAAATTTAAAAAATTTTAAATATTGTTTTTTTAATTTTTTATGTTATTATATTTGGTGTATATAATTAAAAGCCAAAAGTGATAAAAATACAAAATCCATAGATCTTGATTCTATGGATTTTATTATTTTATAGAGAGGTTTACATGTTTGAAAAAATTAAAAAATATAAATTTACATTTGGTGTTTTAGCATTTTTTGCATTCTTAACTATAGCATGAGGAGTAGGAGCAACTATCAATAGTCATGTTAAATACATTTCATTAAATAAAGTTTTAGGTGTGAAAGATAAAAATTTAAAGATTAAAAAAGTAAATTTACATCAAAACTTTAACTTTGAATTATCTGAAATGAATAATGGTGATGACCTAAAACTTATTGAAGAAAAAGCCAAAAAAATTTTTCCTAGTGAAATAGAAACCTATTATCAATTCATTAATCTTTTATTGATTAAAAAAGATTCACCGATTTTTCAAGACAAATGAGGAATGAAGATCGAAACATTAGATGAAGAGGGGATTGTGATTTTATATTTAGGTTTCAATTATCCTAAAGAAGTAATCTTTCCTTTTTCAGACAGTCGAATATATCATTCTACTTTCATCTTCAAAGGATTTAAGAAAAAAGATAGAAATAAAAATAGTGAATATCATCAATCTGAAAATCAAATCCAATTTAAAATAGAAAATTCTGATCAAATTTTTAACGGAAATTTTATAGCAAACATTCAAGATTCAGAATATGACTATCCAAAAAAATGATTTTTATGAACTTCCGCAATTAAATTAAAAAATTATTTAAGTTCAGAAAATGTCCAATTCAAATTAATTAAAAATGAAGAGGAGCTTTCAATTAATGCTGTCAAAATCATTGATGGAAGAAACTTGATAAAAATTGACCTAGCAAAATACCAAGAGCAAATTGGAGAAAAAGTACTTCCTTTAATCGATTTTGCAGTATGAGAAATTAATTTCGAAACTAGCGAGCAAGCCAAACTTTTTACAAATATTTTAAAATCTAACAAAATTTTTAACTCACTTTATTATGATTACAATCAAGAACAAATTCAAAATGATTACTCATTAAAAGAATACAATAATAATTTATGAACTTTTCGTGATTGATATATTCCATTTATCGACGATCCTAAACTAATTGAAATTAATTCTCAAAAATATTTAGATTTGACCTTCGGAATTAAAACTCAAAGAAATGAAAATTATCCTAAAATGATTAAAATTAATGATCAAATTTGATTTAAATCTACTGAACAGTCTAACTTTTTTGCTTGATCGATAATTAGAAAAAGCAAATTAGAACAGTGATACTTTAATAGAAAACTTACTGAAATTGAAAAAGAAATTTGAAGTAAATGGCTTGAAGTTGAATATGACTTAAAAGAAAGTATCAAAAACAAAATTCAGGAAATTTATCCAAATAAACAAGTGGAATTTTAAAAGGAGATTTGATGAAAAAAACAATTAAGAAATGAATAAAAATAACTTTAAGTGCATCGCTTGTCACAAGTGCTTTTCCAGTTGTTTCAAGTTGCATATTTGATAACTCAAAAGAAATAAAAAATTTTGAAAAAAGATCAAATTTACCTATGAAGGAAATTTCTTTTTTTAGAAAAAATTTTGATCTTTTTTATGCTCAATAAATCAGGATAAAAAAATTAGACACATTCCAAAAAGAAAGGAGTGTGTCTTTTTTATGCGTTTAAAACAATTTACAAAAGAACAAAAATTAAAATATATTCACATTTACCAAAAAGAAGGTTTTGAAATAGCGATTATTACTTTTGTTGAAGATTTTTGAGAAAGATATCAAATCATAAAACAAAGAAAAGAAGGTAAACATCAAAATCCTTATAGAAGAGCGAAAGCTTTATTAAAGAGTTGGATAAAAATATATAATTCCAACATGAATAATTTAGAAAGTAAATCAGGTAAAAGTAAAAAACCTAATTCAGGAAGAAGAAAAAGAGTTAGCATCAATGAATTGTGTGAAGAAGATAGAGCTCTTTACCAGGATATTATGGAAGAAATTTTGGAAGAAAGAGGAGTAAAACAACAAGAAATTTTTGAAAAAATTATAAAAATAAAAGAAGACAAAAGTAAACAATTTAGAAATATTTCAAAAATTTCATTTGTTTTGAAATTAAATAGAACTTCTTTTTATTACTCTTATTCTAAGAAAGAAAAAATTGACAAAAAGAAATATATTGATGATGAATTAATTAATTGAATTAATTTAGAAGCTAAAAATTCTAATTTTGTTATAGGAAGAGATAAACTTTATCAAAAATACTTATTAACACACCAAAAAAGAATTTCTTCATATTTATTTAGACTAAATTATGAATTTAATCAATATAAATCAAGAGCATATCAAAAGAAAAAATCAAAGAAAAATAAAGAGGAAAAATTCTCTAGAATCTGAGCACCAGATTTAGTTCAAGGAAATTTTAAATCAAATTATTTTGGTGAAAAATTACACGCAGATATTAAATTTATTAAAACAAAAGAAGGAATGAGATTTCTTCATGTTATCACCGAAACTTTTAGTAACACTGTTTTAAATTGAACTTTGTCTGATATAAGAGATTCTGCATCTACTATAAAACTTGTTCAAGATACTCTTGATAAGCACAAAGTCAAACCTACTATTTTTCATTCAGATCACGGAATTGAATATGCAAATTTTGCCTTTTCTAAATTTTTAAAAAATGTAAATACTAAACAATCAATGTCTCCAAAAGGTAATTCATTAGCAAATAGACCTTCCGAATTTATTTTTGCATTAATTCAAAGAGAATTATTAGATTTTTATGAAACTGATAAAATGTTAGATAGCGAAGTCAATTCAATCATATCTAAATATTTTTCTTGATATAACTTCGAAAGACCTCAATCAAATTTAAATTGAAAAACGCCACATGGTTTTTCAACACATGCGACGTTAAGTGTCTAATTTATTTATCCTAATATACTTTTTTATGCTCAATCAAATTCACAAAATCTTGAATATAATACAAAGGAAATTGCAAAATTATTACCAAGTGAAGTAGCAACTTTAAGTCAAGTTGATCAATTAATCAAAATTAAAAACTATAAATATTATGAAAATTTATATATAACAAGTTATGAACCAATTGATGAAAAAGGTGTTTTAATTCTCTATTTAGAAGACAAGAAATTTAACAATTTTTTCAAAAATGTAAGTCCTGATCAAAATCTTCTTAATGATTGGGTTTATAAATTAGGTCTTTATTTTCTTGATTATGCCCAAGGAAAACTGACAATAATTATTAATGGTTTTAAAAAATCCCAAACTCCTGAAAATCAAATAACTGAAACAATCGCTAGCGAAGTGACTACTCCTAAAAATAATGTTGGTTATACACTAGATATCAATGAAAATCAAGGAATGCTAGCCAATGGACGCTTTTTCGAATTTTTAAGTCCGAAAAACACAAATCAATATCCAACAAAATGATTTATGCTAACAACCGGCCATACAATGGTAAGTAAATTCGATCTGCCTAAATTTACTTTCAAAATTTTTAATAATAACGCAGAAAAAGAAGTAGAAGCCAAAGTAATTCTAGACGGAAGAGATCAATGAGATACTAATTTAGAACCATTTAAAGCTCTATTACCTGAGGATTATCAAAATATTGAATTGCATAGTTATTTAGACTATGCAATTGTTGAGGTTAATTTTGCTACACCAGAAGATGCAAAACTTTTTACAAGTACCGATTGACAAGATAATATTCTTTTTTCTCAAAATGAACTCGATAATCAACTTGGATATTTTGATAAAAATGCTAACAATCAAACTGTTTATAAAAGTATAAGCAATCCTAATAGAGGATATAAACTTCTTTATAAAAAAGATGGTTACAACAAAGTTTTATGACCTGAATTTACAAATTCATTCTTAATTGATCAAAGACTCTTAAAAATAAATGGTCAAAATTATATTGATTTTTCAACTAATTTTAAAATCAAGGCAACAAACTTTCCAGAAGGTTCTTCAGGGGTAGTTATAGGAAATTATCGCACCAATCTTTGAATTAAAACTGCTTCAACTAATGAAGATGGATTATGATTACCAACAAGAATTAGTGAAAAAGAACAGGATGTTTTTAAATCTATTCTTGCAACAAGAACTAATGCAAAAATAGCAGAAAGTTGATCAAATCTAACTTATGATATCATCGGAAACTTTGAACGAGAAAATTCAGGTAAATCATTTATAAAAACATTTCAAAAGTTATATCCTGAGTCTGAACCAGGATTTCTAGTTAAATAATTTGCACTAAAAAACAACAAGATTTATTCTTGTTGTTTTTGTTTCAATCTGATAATTGGTAAAAGTAGCTGAGAAAATATTTGCTTTTCTTTAATAAATCAAAGTGATAACTCAATAATTAAAAAGAAAAGAAAAGCCGGAAAAAGATAAGCAAAAATATAATGATCATTATCATATTTTTGATAATAACTAATCCGTGAATAAACACCTATTCCTGTAAATAAACTATAATTGAGAGCATTTCGATAAGTATTTTCAATTTCAAAAATAAAATTTCCACGAATAAGTTTATAAAGATGTGGTAAAACAAAGTTGTAATACATTTTAAATTTTGAGCCATAAAGTTTTTTTAAACTACTTAATTGTTTTTGACTAAGCGAATTAATCCCTGAAATAATTTGTTTCACAAGACTTCGAAAAACCGAAATAGACAAAGCTAAAGTAATTGCTGCTTGTGTTGCTAGTAATGGATTAATTAAACGAAAGAAAATCAAAATTGGCACTGCTTTAATTAAGCTTAGGAGAAATTTATGACCAAGTGAATTGAATCACAGACTAATTTTTTCGCTAGCATTATAAGCAAAAACAATAGCTCAAAGCGTTCCAAAAACAAGTGCTACATAACTTTGTTTAAGCATATCAAAATAGACTAAGTAAATTTTAGGATTCTTAGTTACATCTTCAAAATTTAAACTAAAAAGCGTTTTAAATGATTTTTGAAACTGCTGAGCATTAAAAATTGCTTGGCCCTCACTTAGCTTGGAGATTTTTCAAAACGAAAAGATCACAAGGAAAAGAATAATGGCAAAAAATCCTCAAAAAAGATATTTTTGTCAGTTATATCTCAAACTTTTTGAAAAAACTTGTTCCTTTTTATAAAATCCTTTTTGCGAACTTAAAAAACGATTAAAAAGAAACAAAATTAATTCAAAACTAAAAATTGTTAGCATCAAAAAAAGGACTGTAATTCCAAGATAAGAACTATCACTTTGATAGTTCTTGAATAAACTACCAATACCAAAAATTCCAATGCTTCCTAAAATTGCACTTCACCGAATGTTTGATTCATATGAAAAAAGAAAATTCATGAAATATTTATTTTTATTAACTAAAAAAACATAATAGTAAAAACTGTAAATAAAACCTTTACCCAATTTCCGACTAAGTCAGTAGCGTCTTAAATTAGTTGCATCAAGAAGTTCTACAAAATAGCGATGCACTCAAAGTCATGTAAATCAAAAATAAATTCAAAACGCTAAAAATGCTCTTGAAATAATAAATTCATCAAAAAAAGTCATTACCAAAAGAATTGGAAAAGCTCTTAAAACTATACAAATAAATCTAAAGATTGCTCCCCACAACTTAAATTTATAAAGTCTATAAAAAGATAAAACAGAACTGAGAAAAGCGAAAACAAAGCTAAAAAAAGTTGCACTAGTTACTACTACAATAGTTTCTCAAAGTAGTTCTAAATTATAAATTCATAAGTTTTTACTTAATTCCGGATCGTGACTTTTAAAACTAAAGAGAGATTTTATTTCACGAAATGTATCTTGAAAATTAGTATTATTAAAATTAAAAAAATCTAAGGTGATAAGTGAATAAATAAAAAAGGAAAGTAAAAGTATGAAAAAAGCTCAAAATTTGAATTTTGAAATTCAAATTTTAGATACAAAATTATTAATTGTCAAAATATTCCTTTAATTCGTTTAATTTAATCTCACTAGGTTTAAAAACTCCTGCAACTTCTTGATCTTTAAAAGCAACTAGTACATCACAATAGTTTAAAGCTATTTCCAAATCATGAATTGCTATAATAACAACTTTATTAGCTTGTTTTTGCTTAACAAAAAGTTGCATCACTTTATTACTACTATTTAAATCTAAATTGCTAGTTGGTTCATCAGCTAAAATAATTTGCGAATCATTTGCAAGTCCACGTAAAATATTCATTCTTTGCTTTTGTCCTGCTGATAGATTTTTCAAAGGAACAAAAGCTCAGTTTTCCAATCCTAAAAAAGTCAATTCTTCTCAAATTGTAGAAAGCTCAGTTTTAGTAAAAATTTTCAAAGTTTTAAACAAGAAATTACTTCAATTTTGATAACTAAATTTTAAATTATGATAAAAATCGTATTCTTCTAAATAAAGACCTTCTTGATCAATAAAGGTTAGCTTTTGATTTATTTTTTTTTGATTTTTACGATTTTGTAAATCTAAATCATTAACATAAATTTGACCTTGAACAACTAAGCTATGATCAAAAATGCTTTTTAATAAGGTGGTTTTTCCACAACCACTTTTCCCAATTAAACCGATAATTTGTCCGTTTTGAAATTCTAAATTGATATTTTTCAAAACTAAATTTTTTTGATTATATTGTAATTGAACTTGTTGAAATTTAATCATTTGCAAAAACTTTAGCTATTTTAGCTCAGTAGTTTTGATCGGGATTTTCAATTACACGATATCCTGCAAATCCTTGTTGTTCACCTCATTTATTTTGTTCTGGTGTTAAATGAGCAAATGCATTAGCAATTGCCTTAGCAATTTCTGGCTTGACATTTTTTGAAAAAAGACCAACATTATAAGGTAATGGATCTGTCAGAGTTAAAAATGAAATTTTTTGTCCATTTCTGACAGTTGCATTTGGTGTATATGCATCATCACTTTTGACTTTACTTCAAGCGTAAAATCCTTCATTTTCCATGAAAATGTGAATATTTGCTGTTTTTGGATCATTCATACTTTTGAGTTTTGATTCTAGAATATTCGCTTTTTTGGCTTTTAAATCTGCAAAAGATATAAATTGACTACCAAAGTGTTTTTTAAATAAAGCTTGTGGTAATAAATACTTACTTCCAGAAGATTCTTTTCCAATTCCAAGTCCAAAACTTACAAAAGTAGTTAAATCTTTAGCTTTTCAAGCCTTTTCAATTTTTGCTGTATCCTCTTCGTTAGCAACAACCACAACCAATCCTCTTTGGTAATCAACTTGATTATTAGTATAAAAATCATTATAAACTGAACCATTTCAGTTCATACCTAGTTGCCCTTCTGAATTTCAATTGCTACGTGGTTTAGAATTAAATAATTCTTCTTCGCTACGAGCAGCTTGTTCTAAACTATTTAAATTACCTTCGTCAGCTTGTGCATAGAAACTATTTGTAATATCCCCTTGAAATTGACGAGTTGTAGTTTGAATTAACGGTTTAATTCCATTTTGCTTCATACTTGCTTGATATTTGTAAGCTGAACCTGAAGATACAAATCCAAAATCAATCTCTCCTTTAAGTAAACTATCTTTAACATTTAAATAATCATCAGTATCTCTAAAAATAAGTTCAACTTCTGCTTGAACTTTATTCACTTTTAAATAATCATTTAAATATTTAGTTAAATTAGTTTTAATTTGATCAGCGTCTGCATAAGGAGCTGCAAGTTGTAATTTGACTTTTGCAACTGTTTCTTTTTTTGTGTCAACACATGAACTTAACACAATTCCTGCTCCACCAATAGTTAATGTTGAAAGTGAAGCTAAATTAATTAATTTTTTAATTAGTTTATTTTTCTTTGTTTGCATAAAAAAATCCTTCCCGGACAGGAAGGTAATAAAAATGAGAAGACTCGCTACGCTAGCATTACCTAGATCAGCTTCTAAGAGTATTTCTCAACCTACTTTTAAAGTAAGTACCTCTGTCCTTACTTTAAATTATATCTTAAAAAGCTAATTCTTCATTCTCATCAACTGTAAATTCTTCATCAGGATTAGCTAAAAGCTCTTTATAGAATGAACCTGGGTTGAATTTTTCTAAATTTGTTTCTAAATCAACTGAATCAGTTAAAACAAATTGCTTCCCTTCAAAGACACTGACAAATTCATTATCTTCAAAATTACCATAATTAAATTCGTCATAATCGTGACTTTCTAATTCTGATAAATTATCAATTTGACCTTGTTCTTGATTACTTCAAACTTGCAATTGTAAAAGCGAACAATAAACATAGTGATTATTATCTTCGATTAAGAAAATATCATCATAAATAAATTCATTAGTATCACGAGTATTTAATTTGGTATATTTTTTTTCAAAAACAATTTCCTTAACAGTTGGATGAATTGGATTTGCAAAAACCTCAGAAGTTAAGCCTCCTTCAACTAATGTATAATTATTGAAAAAGTGCATTCGATCAAAGTTTTCCTTGATAACTCCGGCATGACTTGTTACAAAAGCAAAATTTAATGAATATTTTTCAGACATTCTAAAAAGAACACGTAAAAACTCTGCTCGTACTTCATTGTTAATTAAATTATTATCTTTAACAAAAAGTAATTCGGTTTTAGCAAGTACAAATTGCATTAATTTTAATTTTGCTCGGTCCACTAGTTTAAGATCATTATAAGGGATTAAATAGTTTTGTTTCGGAATTGAAATAATTTCAATGTAATTAACAAATTTAATAATTGTTTTATAGGTACGAATGATTTTTTGATTACTTGAAAACTTAGAAGTTGTAAAGTTTGCAAGTTGAATTAGAAAGTCCGTCATCCAACTCGCTCTTTTAATAAAATTATGAAAAATTTCTAATTGCTTGTATAAATTTTCATAATGACTAAAAATTGTTGGATAAGTCTTTTTTAAATAAACAAGTTGGTTGCGTAACTTAGTAATTTCTGTTTGAGCAACTTTAACACTAGAAATTAAACGCTTAATTTTGATTTCTTTACTTTTTAATAAACTATTAAATAAATTTCTTTCACGGTAAGTTAATCATTGAAGTTCTGCTTTGGCCATTTTAATTTTTTGTTCAAAATTGTGAATTTCAGTAATGTTACGCTCAGAAGATACTTGCTCGAAATGCTTACTTGAAAATTCCTGAATTTGATTCTTTAAATGTGCTATTTTTTCTTCAATTAAAAGTTGTTGCTCTTTTGACTCACTTAAATATAAATCAATTTTAAAATCAAATTGTGTGTGAATTAGATTTTTAATTTTTCTGCGTTTAAAAAGTTCTGAATCATCTTTTTTAACACGAAAACTTTCGTTAATAAAAAGTTTGATTTCTGAATTTAATTGTCCATTTAATTTTCAAATTTTGTCAGGTGATAAAAAGAGTAATTTATTTTTATTTGATTGCAGTAATTTAAAAACTTTACGCTTAATTTGATAATCTTTATAAATTTCAAAAAATTCAAACGAATGACGATCGACTAACTTTAATTTGTACTTTAAAGTTCTCATTTCTTTGATAATTCCACGAATTAAGTAATCAAGTAATCAACTTGCCCGATGATTAATTGCTTTGGCATGTTTTTTATAATATTCAATTTCAAATTGATAATCACGAACTTTCAAATCAGCTTCAACTTTATTAATTGAAGTATGCTTAATTTGTTTCATGTAATTTAAACGGCGAATATAATTCTTAATTAAGCGTTTTTGAATGACCGTATTACTAAAACGGTAATTCTCTAAAAGTTTGACGTGATTATTTTTAATTTCTTGAAAAAGTTCTAAATATAAACTAAAAAGATCATTTTGATATTCCTCACCTAATTCATTTAATTCTTCTAACACTGATTTTAGGTAATCCCCGTCAACTGCAATGTGATTAGCTTGTAATTTTTTATAAATGATTTTTGCGGTTCTTAATTTGTCCTGATTAACATTAATAATTTCTTTAGAGTACTTATTAATGATGTTGTATAAAGTATTTTTAAAAGTAAATTCAAAATCATTAAAAAGTAAGTTAGTTTCATTAATAATTTCTTTAGAATCTGGTGTTTTTCGTGCATTTTCTAAAATTTCAAATAAAGAAACACTATAATCATCGTCATTGATAATTTCCATTGTGTCAAAAATAGCAATTTTCTTACTAATATTTTTCTTATCGCTAATTACTCTAATTTCACGATCTTTACCTTCTTCAAAGTTTTCAAAAAAAGCAAGTGAAGCATTTTTATCATTTTTCAGAACTTTTAAAAGGTTATTAAAAGTTAAAACATCATTTTTTTCATTAATATAAAATGCGGTTTTCTCACCTTTAATAATATGAATAAAGGGAATGCTTAAAAAATCATTCCCTGAATTATTATCAATTTTTGCGAAAATATTTTTAATTGCAAAGAGACTAGTTTTACTTTCCATTAAGAGCCTCCTAGTATGAAAGATGTGAATTTTTATTAATGAGTTTATGCACAATTAAGTAAGCATAGTAAATAACAAACATGTTAAATCAAATTTTAATAGGGTTGGTTAAAATATGTTGCGAAACTCAAAAGAAATAATTTTTAAAGTTCCCATTATCAAGTGATAAAGTATCTGCTAAAGCTAGAAGCGGAGTATTTATTAGTTCTAAGAAAGCGGAGAAAACAATAATTGGTACTAAAACAGTATAACGCTCCAATTTGAGAGTAAATCGTCCAATAACAATAAAGAAAACCATAAGTCCAATCCCTGATGTCATAAGAGCTAATAAAGCGGTTTTGTTTTTAACAATGCTATTGTTAAATGCTGCTGGATTTTTATCATAAATAAATGAAATATAGGTCATGATAATTGTTAAAACTATCACCAAAAACATCACTCCATTAATTAAATAAATATTAGCAAGCAAACGATTTGAAGATTCATTAGTAATATATTTTTGTTTGTTGTATAAATGTAAAATCTTTTTTGATAAATAATCAACACGATATTGATGATTCTTTAAAATCGCAGTTTTATATTTAACACTCAAAAGGTAAATTTTAGCTGAAATAACAGCAAGACGGTAATCTTTTGAAAAAGCATTTTGAATGAATTGCACAAAATAATATCCAAAAATACCTGAAACAACACCATTAACAGCAATAGCTGCGGTATAAACAGGACTATAACCCGCTGGCGGAATAAAGAGTAAAGAAAGAAAATCACTAACAATTCCAACAAATAAACCAACAAAAGGCCCAAAAATAAATCCAGAAATTTTAACTGGTAAACCTATAAATGAAAACTTATAAGATGAAATATTAACTAGTGGCACAATTTGTGCTGAAACAACTGTAAAAGCAACTGAAATAGCAATTAAAATCGCAACAAAAGCCATTTTCCGAATGGTTCACTTTGGAAAAAGCTTAATATTCAGAATTCATAATTTTTCTTTCATAAGTTCCTTTCTAATTAGTTATTTCCTTGTATCTTAATTTTATAGTATTTATTGTAAATATTTTAAAACCGAAAAAAGTTTTTTATTAAATAAAAAGATTTATTTGATATGCAAAAATACTATAATTTAAATATAAATATTTAAATAACAAATAAAAAGAGGTTTGAATGAACTTAGAAATGCTTAAAAATCTTGCACTTGAAATTAAAGAAAAATATCAAACAGTAATTGAACAATATTCCGAAAATCCAAATAACCAAGCTTTCTGATCAAGCGAAGAAAAAATGGAAAATGCTTTAATTAGCGAATTACAAAAAAATGGTTATGAATATCTAGTTGGTGTTGATAACTATCAAGCATTCTTAAAAAATTTAAGGAAACAATTAGAAAAATTAAACAACTTCCAATTTAGCGAACACGAATGAGAAAGATTTTGTTCTCAATATTTGCTTAACAAAATCGAAACCTCAGTTTTAGCAACTAATAAATTCCATGAAGATTACTACTATGATTTACTTTTAGATAGTGGTGAACGAAAAAATATTTACATTATCAATAGACAAACAAAAGATAACTGAAAAAGACTTAGTCCAAATAGTTTTCAAGTAATTAATCAATATAAAGTCACAAAAGGATCTCTTAACACAGCTCTTAGATACGATGTGACTATCTTAATTAACGGTTTACCACTTGTTCATATCGAGCTCAAAAAACCATCAAGTTCAATTAATGTTCAAAACTGAGATCAACTTCATGAAGCATTCAATCAAATTGCAAGATATCACACACAAGGGTTTAGTGTCAAAGAAAGTCAATTATTTAACTTTGTACAAATTTTTATAGTTTCAAACGGAAACTCTACTAAGTACTTTTCAAACTCTGTAATGGAAAGAGCTAAAAGTGAATCCAAAGATTCTAGAAAAAATTCAATTACAAAAAATAATAATTCAGAAGTAAGATCTAAAAACAAATATCAAGGTTCATTTCAATTCACCACTTTTTGAACAGATCAAAAAAACAATAAAATTAAAAATTTATTCGATTTTGCTCGAACATTTTTAAAGCCTGATACTTTATTTAACATAATCACTAAATATTCAATTTGAGAAAGCAAGAAAAATTTAATCATCATGCGTCCTTATCAAATTGCAGCCACAGAAAAATTGCTTGAAAAAATCCAATTTGCAATTCAAAGTAAAAAGATTGACGATATTCAAGACAAAGATAAAAGATTAGGTGGTTATGTTTGACATACCACAGGAAGTGGAAAAACAGTCACTTCATTTAAATCATCACAACTTGCTTGCCAAATGGAGGGAGTAGACAAAGTTATCTTTGTTGTCGATCGAAAAGATCTAGATCATCAAACAGTTGAAGAATTTAAAAAATTTGGCGATCATGCAATTGAACCAACAAAAAACGCATACGATCTTGAAAAAGCATTAAAAAGTACCGAAAAAGACAAAACTATTGTTACAACTATTCAAAAGATGAATATTATTCTTAGAAATAATGAGAATTTAGATATTTTTAAGAAAAGAGTTATTTTTATCTTCGATGAATGTCATCGCTCACAATTTGGTGAAATGAATGCTAAAATTCGTGAAAAATTTGAAAAACATATTCTTTTCGGTTTTACCGGAACACCAATTTTTGTTGACGAAAAAGATTCTGTTGCTACTAAATTAAAATCAACAGAATTTGTTTTTGGAGAAAAATTACACTCTTACAATATTATTGATGCAATCAAAGATGGTAATGTCCTTCGTTTTCATATTATTAAAAAATCTACTTTCTCCGTTGATGAGAACACTCCCGATATTAAAGTCGAAGCCGTTGACGATAAGAAAATAATTCATTCACCCGAACGTATAGAAAAAATCGTAAGAGATATTATTCAAAATTTTCCAATCCTTACAAATAATCAAAATCGTGAATTTCTTGAATTAAGCAAACAAGATCAAAACATTCTTTCTAAAGCTGTGAATTTTAATCAAAAAACAAAATCTGGCTTTAATGGAATTTTAGCTGTTCAAAATATCGATCTTGCCAAAATTTACTATCAAACTTTTAAGAGAATCCAACAAGAAGTAGAACCTGAAAGAAGACTAAAAATTGCAATAATTTATTCGTATGCTCCAAATGGGGAAAAGCAAGATTTATTTGACGAAGAAAATCCATTAAATTGAGAGAACCTAAATGCTAGTGACCAAAGTTTTTTAAAACAAGCGATGAAAGATTATGGTCAAATGTTTGGTGGAACTTATACAATTAATGAGGCAAAAGATTTTGCTAATTATCATACCAATATTTCAAAACGGATGAAAGAAACTGAGATTGACATTTTAATTGTTGTTAATATGTTTTTAACAGGTTTTGACGCCAAAAGACTTAATACCCTTTGAGTTGACAAGGAACTTAGAAAACACGGTTTAATTCAAGCTTTTTCACGTACTAATCGGATTTATAACGATACTAAGCCATACGGAAACATTGTAACTTATCGTAATATTACAAAAGAGATTGAAGAATCTTTTTCTATTTTTGCTAATGCTGAAAATGGAGATAAAGAAATTCAAATTCCTAACTATAAAGAAATTACAGAAGGTTATGTCAACTTTAATGGCGAATGAGTTGAAGGATTCTTTACTAACTGGGAAAAATTACTTAAAGAATTTCCTAGCACAGAACTTGCTCTTTTTGAAAATAATAAAGAACTTGAAAATAAATTTAGTGAACTTTATTCACAAATTTATTACCAACAATTTCTTTTAGAAACTTTTGTTGAATATAAAAAGTTTAAAGAAGAAAATAAAGAACAAAGTGCAAAATATCTTCGTCTTTACAAAGATCTTTATGAAAGATATAAAACAAATAATATCAAAAATAAAATCGATCCTACTGATTATGTCCATTTCCAAGTTGATCTTATCGAAAATCAAAAAACAAGTATTGAATCACTTGAAAATCTAGTTGCTAACTTTATGGTTGAAAAATCTATTGAAACAAAAGCTTCGATTAAAAAATTAGTTGATCGTTTGCTTGAATTTGAATCTGAAAATCAACCTTTAAAAGAAATTCTTCTCCGTTTAACCGAAAAGTTTAATGGAATTTCAAGTTTTGAAATTAATAAAGTTGAAGATGCTATTGAAATTATTCACGAAAATGTCATCAAAAAACTTCAAGATGATATTAACAATATCATTCATAAATATAGCTTAATCAAAGAAAATACTTGAGAATATATTCGTGCTTCATTTAATAATTCAGAAATTGAAACTGTCGGAGAAAAAGTGAGTCAACTTCGTAAGAAAAAATTATTTGGAAAACCGCAAAACACTTTTTCAGACTTTGAAATTATTCAAGAATTAGCAAAAACAATTGAATATTATTGAGAAACTTTGTCAATTGAAGAAATTGAAGATTTATACAAACAAGAAATTGAACAAAATCCACAATAATGTGGATTTTTTGTATAAAAAATTAGTTTCGAAAATTCAAAACTAATTAATCCTGAGTTTCCAAGTTAGACCTCATTTTTTGAGGTCTTTTTTTAACCATATATCGTAGATATATGAATGTTCGAAAAATTTTTATTTTTTACATACTTTACACACTTAAATATGCTATAATATATATGTTATGAAGTATAATTTATGTAAGAAAAAACAAAATGGTAAGTATTATTTAGTGTTAGCAATTTCAAAAGGTTTCGGTAAAGGATATGGAAGTCAAGTAGGTTTAGGATACTGAGAAGATATTAAAGAGAAATATAACCTTTCGGAAATTGACGATATTAAACCAATAGCAGCACAAATAAACACTAATTTAAGTAAAAAAGATGTTAAAGCAGAGTTTTTTAAAATGTTGGATCCAACTTCTGTTAAAACTAAATTTCAAAATATTGGAATTGAAGCAATTTACAAGATTATTAAAGAATTGGAGTTATTCAAATCTCTTCCAAAAACTAAACACAAGGCTTTAGAAGAAGTTTTGGATTTTATCATTGCGACTCGTATTTTGATACCAAGAAGTTACACATCACAATTTAAAAATAAAAACGATTTTATAAATAAAATAGATGTTCAAAAATCATCAATTTTTAACTATTTAGATACAGTTTTGGAGCATAAAAATACCATTTTAGCTGATTTGCATAAAAAAATTAACGAGCTAACAAATATAAATGATCATATACTTCATTTTGACAATACAACTATTTATTTCGAAAGTTTTGAAAGAAAAGGAATAAGAAAAAAAGGCTTTTCAAAAGACGGTAAACATAATGAAGATCAAGTTGTAATTGCTATGTCAGTGGATTCAAATGGAATACCATTTTATTACAAAGTTTTTCCAGGAAATACTGCTGATTCTAAAACAATGATTGATTTTCTTGTTGAAATGAAGAAAATTTACAATATATCAAACTTGACAATAGTTGCAGATCGTGGCTTAAATAACAATGCAAATCTTCGTTTCCTTGAACAAAAAGGCTTCAAATACATTTTCCAAAAAAGAATTGATACATTGAATGAAGAAGGCAGAAATTTTATCGTTGAGGATAAAGATTACATGTACAAAAATGAAATTTTTTCGAAAGAAAGATATGTAGATTCAGTGTGAAACAAAAAGAGATTTAATGGCGAAATAAGAAAACAAATTGTTTACTTTAGTCCAGCAAAACAAACGCTTGATAGAATAAAAAGATTAAATTTCTTATCCAAAATAGATAAAAAATCCACAAATCAAAAAATTTGTTTGAGTGATTTAGTGCCTGAATACAAGAAAAAATACATGGATATTGAAGGTAAAACAGTTGCAAAATTGAACTATGAGAAAATTAAAAAAATTAAACTAGGACAATAAAAATTAACATTCCTTCGAATGTTAATTTTTTATATTTTTAAAGGAGAAAAAATGGGAAAACATTTTACAGAAGAACAAGAAAAAGAAATTTATAATACATTTTTTCAATTAGGTAAAAAGGATGCGATTGAACTGATGTATAAATATGGTGCAAAAGCAAAAGATAAATATGTGAAAGCGAGATTACGAAGAATATTAAAACATTATAATTTTAATATGAATAAAAAACCAAGAAAGCCTGGAACCGGTAGGTCAAGAAAAGCGAAAGAACAAGATATAAATTGAGACATTTTTACACGAGAAGATTTAATTGAAATTGCAAAAAGATATAGAGAAATTACAAAAGATAAATTTAAAACAGAAAAAGTTCAAGAGGCATCACATATTAATATGGCTTCGTATAAACTTGCTATTTTGTTGTATCTTTGTAGACAAACAATATCCAAACATAAAAGAAATAATTTTGCTCCTAGAATTAAATCCAGAAAAATAAAGTACCAAGACTTGATTATTGATTCATTTAAACAAAATAGATCTAAATATGGTAGACAAAAATTAAAATATTTTATCTTAAAGCACTATAAAATAGACATAAACGAAAGAACTCTGGGAAGATATATGAATGCCTTAGGTTTATTTTGCAATGTCAGAAAAAGAAAAAAACTAAAAGAAGTAAAGAATACATCTGTCATAAAAGAAAACATTGTTAATAGAGATTATAATGATGTATATAACAGAAATATATATGCTACTGATGTAACATATCTTCCAGCGACAAAAGATGCAATAAACAATAATGTTTATCTTTCAGTAGTAATTAAACATAAAACTAAAGAAATAATTAGTTTTTCTCTTTCTAAATTTAATGATTCCAAATTAATTTACAAAACATTTGAAAATGTTGATTTTGAAAAAAGTTTTATATTACATTCAGATCATTGCTCAACTTATACATCTGATGATTTTTCTCGTTTTATTCAAAATAAAGGTGGAATAATTTCACTTTCAAAAGTAGGAAATAGTTTAGATAATAGAGTTGTGGAATATTGATTTTCAAATTTAAAAACTGAATTAATTAGAGATTTAAATATCAAAGCTATGACTTTGAGTGAACTAGAAAAAGTGATATCTAATTATGTTCATTGATACAATAAATTTAGAATTCAATCATGTTTGAATTGAAAAACCCCATACGAATATAGTATGGGGCTATCCAATTTGATAAATTGTTAATTTTTTCTGTCCTAGTTTACTTTGCTCGAATGCTTTTGGACCCAATCCTTTCACTTTTTTAAGCTCATTACGATTAGTGAAGCTTCCGTTTTGATGGCGATATTGAATAATGTTTTCTGCAATTTTTTGGCTTAAACCAGCAATTTTAGTCAAGATTGATTTGGTTGCTGTATTTAAATCTACGCCAACTAAGTTAACTACTTTTTCAACTTTGAAATCTAAATATTGAGTTAACTCTTTTTGATTCAAATCATGTTGATATTGTCCAACTCCAATTGATTTAGGATCAATTTTTACAAGCTCATTTAATGGATCTAAGAATTTTCTCCCAATATTAATTGCACTTCTTTCTTCTACACTTAAATTCGGAAATTCTTCAATTGCAATTTTAGAAGCAGAATAAACACTCGCTCCAACTTCAGAAACAATTGCATACTTAAATTGTAAATTTGTGCTTTTAAGAAGATTTGATATAAATTCTTCAGTTTCACGTGAAGCTGTACCGTTACCAATAACCACAATATCAATTTGATGCTTAGTAATCATTTCTGTTGCAATTCTCATTGCTTCTTGTTTTTTAAACAACGGTGCATGCGGGTAAATTTTAGCAATTTCGAGTAAATCACCATTTTCATTTAAAGCTGCTAATTTACATCCATTAACAAAAGCAGGATCAATTGCTAAAATATTGTGTCCCTTAATAGCTGGTGCTAAAAGTAATTTTTCAACAGAGTTAGCAAAAATATTAATTGCAGACTCTTCAGCCTTAGCAAATAAATCGTTAAAAATTTCACGTTCAAGACTTGGTAAAATTAAGCGTTTAAGCGAATCATGAATCGCAAGAAGTAAATTGTTTTTATTAATTCTTTTTTTATCAACTTTTTTCAAAATTAAAGTTACTAAATAGTCAGAATTATATTCAAAACTAAGTTTGAGGATTTTTTGATTAACTCCACGGTTAATTGCAAGAACATTATGATTTTTAATATATTTTAGTGGAATTTTGTAGTCATAATAGTTTTTGAATTTTTCACCCGAATCTTCTGTGTTTTTCTTCACTTCAGTTTTGATTTGAGAGTATGTTAATAAATTGTTTTTGATTGCTGAACGAATTTCGAAGTCTTGTGAAATTCACTGAGCAATAATATAGTTTGCTTGTTCAAGAGCAAATTCTACTGTTGGAACATTTTCTGTTAAATATTTTTTTGCTTCTAAAACTAAATTAAATTTAGGATTAGCATTTGAAAAAATAGCTTTAGCAAGTGGTTCTAAACCTAACTTAATTGCTTCTGAAGCTTTTGTTACTTTTCCGACCTTAAAAGGTTCATAAAGTGCTTCTAGTTCACTTTTAGTAGCAACATTCTTGATTTTTGCTTTTAACTCTTCTGTTAATAATCCTTTTTCATTTAAAATCTCTAAAATTGCTTCTTTACGTTTTAATAATTCTGATGAATATTTAAAAAGTGATTCAATTTGATAAATTTGTTCCTCATTTAAACCACCAGTTTTATCCTTACGATATCTAGAAATAAATGGTACAGTATCTCCATTTTGTAACATTTCTAACACAATTTCAACTTGATTATTTTGAATTCCTAGCTCGTTTGCTACTTTGTAAATTGCTTCTTGGTTCATTTTCGCTTTCCTTTCTTTTCTTTCTTTTTGTTAATTAATTCTTGAAATATTTTTTGCTCTCCACGAGTTTTTGCTTGCATACTTTCTAAAAGATATTCGAGTTCTTTAACATCAATTTTCGGAGGTAATTGAATTGCTTGTTCACTTAATTGAAGCAAAGTTGCTTCCAACTGATTAAATGTAGTTAAAATTGCATGATTAGGAACATTTTGAATATTAATTTGAGCCACCTCAGGTAAAATAATTAACCCACCAAGCGGGATATCATTGCGACGAGTTAATGACTCTAAATGTGTAAGATGACGATCAACTTGGATTAAAGGATTTTTGATTTCATTAGTTACTTTGTCATGAGTAATTTTAAGTTGATTGCTTGATGCATCTCCTTCAATTAATCCTTCATAATATTTAATTTCCACTCCAATGATAAAAGAACTAAAAAGTAACATTCCATCCATTTCGAAAAGTTTTCCGTCATAATGGTAAGTATTTCCATGAATAAATTGAAATTGATATTTTTTTGCTAATTTAGCTAATTCTTGATTAACTACCTTTTCAAATTTAAACCCAATTGTTCTGTTTTTTCTATTTTGAAGTCATTTGACAATTAGCATTGTGAAAGGACTTGCAAAACCAAGAAAAGATAAAATTAAAACAAAGATAATAATTCATAGTTTCATAAGTTTCTCCTCATAAGTAATTCAATTATATAAAACTATTAGTTTTATATTTTTCGAAAATAAAAAAGCTGATGCACTAAGCATCAACCCCATTCCCTCCTTAGCGAGGGTTGTTATATTCGGTAATTACTAATACTATTAAATAGATGCATTAAATGACTTTGAGAACAACTTCTTTTGATGCACCTTTCCCTTCTAAGTTATTTCTTTCAACATGAATGATTTGAATTTTTTCATTCCCTTGTGTATGTTCACCACGTTTTTGTCCTCTACGGAATCCTTTAATCATTCCTTCAAGATCTTCTAAAGTATTTGCTTGTGCAATAACTTCTCCATGTGATAACAATTTGGCTTTATATTTGTACATAAGCACCTCCAAATAAAATAACTTTAAGAATATTTTCTAGCTTAACTGGGTTAAAACTCAGAAATGTAATTAGAAAATACCTTCTAGATAAATCTAGGTAGCCTCAAAAATGGACTACATTTGAATTTTACTTCAAAAAACCGGAATTTATGATTTTTAACTAAGATATAATTACTAAATAAGGAAAATATGAAACATTGAAAAAAGATTAAAAAGCATCTAAAAACTCTCTTTATCTCTTTAAATTTAAACTTAATTTTCTTTCCATTATTAACAAGTTGCATCATCAATCAAGAATCAAACCGCAAAATTCAAAATTTTGATCAATTAACAAAGCTAGAAACTAAAACTTATTTAGAAGTTAATCAAATTTCTTCTTGGCCCCTGATTTCTAATAAAGAATTTTTAGCAAAAGATGAGATACTAGATCGAGTTAATTATCAAAATGAAGATAATTTAATGCTTAAAGTAGATGAAGATTTAATTCCATTTTGAGAATATAAAGATCCGTATACCCAAGTTGTTTTTCGAGATTATGCTTTAAATGTCAAAAACAATCAAGCAACTTTCTTACTCGGAAGAGAAGGGTTAATGCTTCTTGCTCGGGAATTTAAACGTAAAATTAGTTTTAGTAGTGAAGTTTTAAATTTAAGTTTAGTTGCCATTAATGATGCAGTACAATCAAATTCCAATCAAAATGGTTTTTATTCTGAACAAAATCATGTAATTAATGTTTTCTTTTCAAATCCGCAAAAAACTTTGTGAAAACCGGATCAAATTCTTGCTATTTTAATGTCAACAATATTTCACGAATATACTCATCACTTAGCAAATAGTTATATTAGTTCGCAAAATTGAACTCAAAGTAGTTTCAATTTAGTTGCTCAAAATCGTTATTTTGATCACAATTTTTGAAATCAATTTAGCCAAATTCTAAGATACAATGATTCAAAAACTTTGAAATTAAAAGAGTTTCAAAATAATTTTGCAAGTCAATTTAGTCTAAAAGATCTTGTTGATCAAAATTTTCAACCAGCTTCTTTTGAACTAAAATTTAGCTCCAAAAAACATTTTAGCCCACTAATAAATTCCACTTATACTCCTGAATTTTTAAAATATATTTATTCTATTGATGAATTAATTGCTCGTGAATATACCAAATATGCTTACGAACAATATGTGAATATTCACGATGAATTATCGAATTCTCAAAATAAAATAAACTTCTTTGGTTACAAGGTGAATAAAAACTTTAATTATTACACTCATATTCAAGATTGATTTAGAACCATTTATTTTGATCAAAATTTCTTAAATGAAAAAGCATGAACTTCTACAAAAGTGCAACATCTTTATCCAAATGATGTTTTTGCAAGTAATAAAGCACTAAATTTTTACAATTTATTTTTACAAGTAATTGGTTATGGTAAAGAAATTAATCAAATTTATAGCGAAAATAAATGACACTATCTTTATGATGATCACGGTCAAACAAAGCTAAAAAACAAAGAGCAAATTTATATTGAAGATGATGCTTTCCAAAAACTAAGAATTACTGGATTTGTTCAAAATAAAGAAGAATATTCGGGAATTGTATTATTAAATAAAAATAATCAAATCGTTACTTTTAGCAAACTGAATTACTTAAATAGTTTTAACTTTTTTGGTCATAAAACTTATGACCAAGGTGCAACCATTACTAATTTAAAAGAAAGACAAATTCAAATTGAGAATAGAATTTATCCACAAAAATTCTATTATTCATACTATACAGACTTTCTAAACCTTGCTAATTTAACACAAAATGATTATTATAAGTTATACTTTTATAAAGACAAAAATAATGATCAAATTCCAGCTCTTAATGAAATTTTGTTCGAACATACTATTTCAATTCCCGAAAGATTTATTTCTTCCTTAAAAGGACCACTTAGTCAAAACAAGTGAAATAATTATGTAATTGCAAAAAATCAAGATGGAATTCCGTTTTTACAAAATATTAAAAGAAAGGAGAATAATTAGTGAACTGAGATTTTAGTGATGCAAAAGTTGGAAAAATAATTAATGTTCAAGCCTATAAACATAATGGTTTTTTATATCGTCAATGAAATGGTGCAAAAATTATTTTTAATAACAAGCGTCACATAGTTTTATTTTTAAAAGGAACTAGGGTTAGTGAAAGTAGCAAAGAAACTAGCGGCTGAAGATATACAGAAAGTGCTCTTTGATTTATTCCAAAACATGAAATGTTTAACTCAATTGTTCTTTTTAAGAAAAATGTCGGAAGTTATTACTACATCAACTTAACTTCTTTACCCATTTTTGAAGATAATACAATTAAATTTATTGATTATGACATTGATATTAAATCTTACCCTGGTAAATCAGTCCAAATTGTCGATCATGATGAATTTGAAATGAATTCAAAAATGATGAAATACCCTTTTGCTCTTAAAAAAGAAATTTTTGCAAATGTTCATAAAATTTATGATTTATATAATCAAAAGCAATATTTCTTCAAGCATGAAATTATTCAATTTTATCTTGAAGTTGCTGTTCAAGATAAATTAATTACTCATCGAGCAATGAAAGATTATATTAGCATTGATTCTAAACCTTACAATGAAGAAGATGAAATTTTTCTCCAAAATAATTTAAATAAACAAAATTTTAAAAAATTTAAAAATCTAAAAAATGGAAATACCAAAAAACACACTTTAAGTAAATAAAGTGTGTCTTTTTTCTTTTTTAAAAATTAAATAAAATAACCATTATCAATAATTGCTTCTTTGTATTGAATTAAAATTTTTTGATTAAGTGAGTTATTTGTAAAGATTAAATATTTTTTTAGACTATGAAATGAACATCAAATTGCTTGCAGGTACTCCATGCTTTTATCTGTCTCTTTTTGACCATGACGATTACAAATAAATCCGCCAGCAAGCAGGTCAAAATCAATTAAATTTTTCATATTTAAGCAAATTCGACACGAATTAAAATTCGGTGCAATTCCAAAATAAATTAGCGACTGAGCATATAAA
This sequence comes from Mycoplasmopsis gallopavonis, assembly GCF_900660635.1. Taxonomy (GTDB): domain Bacteria; phylum Bacillota_I; class Bacilli_A; order Mycoplasmatales; family Metamycoplasmataceae; genus Mycoplasmopsis; species Mycoplasmopsis gallopavonis. The sequence goes on along the minus strand of NZ_LR215031.1, from coordinate 167,170 downwards.
AAAGTCAAAATCCGATCATTATTAAGTGGGGAAATTAGGGAATAAAGTTGTGGTAAAAAACCCATTAAATGATTACTAGAAGTAAAATTTTGGAGTAATTTGGTAATTTTTTCCACAAATTGTGCATTTTTAGTGTCAGAAATGTCAATGGATTTCAGTAAATGAGCTTTTTTTAATTTTCCAATTTTCCCTTCCAAACGAGCTTTAAAATATTCTATTTCAACCAAACTTCCAATTTGTAAGTTAACACGGTTTTTGGAAAGCGGTTTATCAAGTCCTTGAGCTGCTAAAACTAATTTGCCCTGACTTGTGAAAAAACTTACTAAAAAGAGATTTTCTTCATTTTGATAAATCTCTAAAACAATTCCGTGAGTAATAGTTTCAGCCATACTTTAATCATATCCAAAAATTATCAAAATTTTATTTTGAAAAATGAAAAATAAGGGTAAAAGTAGAAGAGCTAAAAACATCAAAAATGTTGTAAAATATACATACTATATATAAGATAAAAGATTTAGGAGCTAATATGCAAGTTTTAGAAGCTAAAAAAACTTTCTTGAAAGTACTTTTATCAACTATCGGAGTAACTAAATTACATCAACTTTCATTTAATCAAAAATTAACAAATGAAATAGAAATTGATGTTAACGACATTCAAGACATAGAAGCTATCCAGCTTTTAGAATTTGTGTATGCAATACAAACCGATAAAGGATGAAATATTAATGTTGCAATTTCTCTCTTAGATGGAGTGCCTGCCAAATTTATGGTTAGTCAACTACAAAATGCAACAAAAAGTTCTTTCGCTAAACTCAATGCTGAATTTAATAAACTAACAGTAATTATTAAGGGGGTGACATATGAATAAAATTCTAAATGGTCAAGATTTAGCAAAGGCGGTCATCTCTGGTGCTAACGCTTTAAATAATGCCAAAAATAAAATTGATGCACTAAATGTTTTTCCTGTACCTGATGGAGATACAGGAACAAATATGGCATCAACAATTAGTTCAGTAATTGCTAATTTACAAAAAAATTCAAACGCAACTGTTGAAGAAGTAAGTAAATCAATTGCTCACGATATGATTTATGAAGCTCGTGGAAATTCAGGAGTAATTCTTTCACAAATTTTTAAAGGTTTTGCTTTAGGATGTGAAGGAAAACAAGAATTAGATACAAATGAATTAATCGAAGCTTTCGAAGCTGCAACTAAACGTGCTTATAAGTCTGTCTTTAAACCTGTTGAAGGTACTATCTTAACAGTTATTCGTGAAACTAGTGAAAATTTAAGAGCAAATCTCGAAAATAAAGAATTAACAATTGTTGAATTCTTTGAATCTGTTGTTAAATTTGCACGTAAAAGTTGTGATGAAACACCAAATAAACTAAAAACTTTAAGAGAAGTTGGCGTAACAGATAGTGGTGGAGAAGGATTATTTATTGTTTTAAATGGAATGCTTTCTTATTTTAAAGGCCAACCTGTTGAAATTAAAGAAACTAGTGAAGATATTCAAAACTTCATTAGTGATAATGAAGTTTTTAACGGTGAGTTTGGATACTGCACCGAAGTCTTAATTCAACTTAATGACCCAAAAAACTTTGATAAAAAATACTTCACAAAAGGTTTACAAAAAATTGCTAATTCTTTAGTTGTTGTTGATGATGAAGAAATTGTTAAAGTTCATGGTCATACTTTACAACCTGGAAAATTATTAAATTATGCTCAAAAATATGGTGAGTTTATTAAGATCAAATCTGAAAATATGACATTACAAGCTAATAATTCAAAAGCAAATGCGGATGAATTAAGTAATAAAAATAAAGCTCAAAATAGAAAGAAAATGGCAATCATTTCTTGCAACTTAGGAAGTGGTATTATCGCAAGAATGAAAGAATTAGGTTGTGATTATATTGTCGAAAGTGGACAAACTCAAAATCCATCAGCCCAAGATTTATTAAAAGCAATCGAAGCTGTTAATGCTGATAATGTCTTTATTTTACCAAACAATTCAAATGTTATTTTAGTTGCTCAGCAAGCCGCACAAGTTCATCGTGATTCAAACGTTGTAATTATTCCAACTAAAACTCAAATTCAAGGAATCACAGCAATGCTTAACTTCAATCACTCAACTAGTCCTGAAGAAAATATTGAAATGATGCAAGATGCAATTGAAGGTGTTGATACTGGTGAAGTTACACGTGCAGTTCGTAACACAACTTTAAATAACATCAAAATCAAAGAAGGTGATTTTCTTGCTATTCTAAACGGCAAAATTGTCGACTCAGTTGATACAGCAAATGAAGCTGCTCAAATTCTTATTTCCAAAATGGTCAAACCAAGTAAAGAAATTATTAGTATTTATTATGGTGATGAAGCATCCGTTAATGAAGCAGAGGAAATTAGCAACTTTATTGAAGGTAAGTACGACCTAGAAGTTGAAATTGTTGAAGGAAATCAACCAAATTACAATTTCTTTATAGGAGTTGAATAATGATTAAACACAAAATTGCATTCGATTTAAATGGAAATGACAACGGACAAGCAGCAGGATATGCTGCTGCTTTCGAATTTGCTAAAAATAATCCTTCATTTGAATTAACTTTAATTGGAGATTTTGAAAATACAACTTCTCCATTAACAAATTTGATTTTAGTAAATAACATAGCAGTACCAAGCAATCCCAAAGATTTAAGAAGCACCCTTAGAGAAAACACTTCAATGAATTATGCAATTGATCTAGCAAAACAAAACAAAGTAGATGCTATTTTATCAAGCGGTGATAGTGGTTCTTATATTAGCGGTTTAACTATGAAATTAGGACGGCTTAACGGAGTTTCTCGTCCTGCATTTATGCCAGTTTGTTCTGCAATAAATGGGCGTAAATTTCTTTTTATGGATGTTGGTGCTAATTTAGTTGTTAAACCTGAATATCTTGTTGAATGAGCAAAATTAGGTTCTCAATTTTATAAAGTAATGTTTAACGAACAAAAACCAAAAGTAGCATTATTGAATATTGGAACCGAAGATTACAAAGGTCATGACTTTGCAATTGAAGCTAATTCTCAACTTAAAAATCAAAGCGAAATTAACTACATTGGTTTTCAAGAAACACGTGATCTTTTCCGTGGAAATATTGATGTTGCAATCATTGATGGTTATGGTGGTAACTTAGTTTTAAAAAGTTATGAAGGTGCTATTTTTACTTTTAAGGACTTATTAAAAGAAAGAATTATTAGTAAAACCATTCGTAAAATTGGTGCAATTTTACTAAAAGGTGCATTCAAAGAGGCTTCACAAGTTCTGGATTATAGAAATGTTGGGAGTGCTTGGGTAATTGGTGTCAACACCGTCGCAATTAAAGCTCATGGTTCTAGCGACAAATTAGCTTATAGCTCAGCTTTAAATGTAATCAAAGAAGCATTAGAAAAAGATTTATTAAACAAACTTAAAGGTTCTCTTGATGAACAAAGCAACTAGTTTAAATGAATTTTTAGAACTTCATGAAATTACACCAAATAACTCCTTAACATTTATTCAAGCTTTAACTCATTCATCTTTTAATAAGGGCGGAACAAAAAAAGTAGGAAATTACGAGCAATTAGAATTTTTAGGTGATGCTGTTTTACAATTTATTTCAAGTGCTTATATTTTTCGTAAATATCCTGATTTAGCACAAGGATTTCAAACTAGATTAAGAGCTAAAGCTGTTTGCACAGATACTCTTAGCGAAATTAGTCGTGAAATTGGGTTAATTGATATTTTAAAAACTGGCCCTGGACAAATGTCTGTTGATGTTAAAGGTTCCCACAAAGTCCAAGCTGACGTTTTTGAATCTATTGTCGGAGCAATTTATTTCGACCAAGGAATTACCAAAGCACGTGATTTTATTGCCAAATACATTTATCCAGTAATTGATCAAATACATTCGGATAATAATAAAGATGCTAAAAGTGAGTTGCAAGAATATTTTCAAAGTTTTAGTAAAGAAAACATCACATATATTACTGAACAACTTGATGATAAAAGATTTTTCGCAAAAGCTCAACATGATAAAAAGTTTTTTGGTAAAGGTTATGGGAATACCAAAAAAGAAGCAGAATTAGCTGCTGCTCAAGATGCACTTAGCAAACTCAAAGAGTTTGATTTAAGCGAAGGAAAATAATATGAAATTAATTAAAATTGAAGCTCATGGATTTAAATCATTTGCTGATCCAATTGTTCTTCACTTTGATGGTGGTGTTGCTGGAATTGTTGGTCCTAACGGTTCTGGTAAAAGTAATATCAATGATGCAATTCGTTGAGTTTTAGGTGAACAAAGTTCCAAAGAACTTCGTGGTGATAATATGGAAGATGTAATTTTTGCAGGTTCAAAGGTAGTGCCAGCAATGGATAAAGCCACTGTTACACTAACTTTTGATAACTCAGATCGTATCTCTTCTATCCAAAGCGATATCATTACTATTACAAGAAGTTTACAACGTGGAAAAGGTATTAATCAATACTTTTTAAATGGTGAACCTTGTCGTCACAAAGATATTAAAGCGATTGCAATGGAAAGTGGAATCGGGAAAAGTTCACTTGCAATTATTTCCCAAGGTACAGTTTCTGAAATTGCTCAATCAAGCGACGAAGCTCGTAGATTAATTTTTGAAGAAGCAGCTGGAGTTTCAAAATACAAATTCAGAAAAGAAGAAGCTCTTAAAAAATTAGATCGTACTGAAATTACTTTGAAAAATATTGAAACTGTAATTCGTGAAATTGAAAAACAACTTGAACCTTTACGTAAACAAGCTGAAAAAGCGATCAAATATAAAACAGCCAGTGAACAATTAAAAAATGTTGAAATTGCTTTTTTAGCCCATGAAATTGTGCGTTTAAGTAAAGTTTATGAAGAATTAGATAAAGAATTAGCTGGAGTTGAAGATACTCAAAATTCTTATAAAAATCAAATTGATAATTTGGCATTAGAAATTCGTAACAAAAAGTTAGAAATTAAAAATATTGATATAGAAGTAAGTAAAATCAAAGCTAAAAAAGACGGAATTAATGCTCGTCTTGCAGACTTAAAAGTTACCCAAGCACGTGAAAACGAACGTCGTGACTTAATCGCTAAAGGTGAAATACTTGCTGATAGTAAAGAAGTTTTTGCAGCATTAATGCAACAAATTCAGGAAACTGAATATCGTAAAAATTACTATCAAGATACTAAAAACGAACTTTCAATTAAATTAACAGCTACACGAGAAAACTTAAAAAATCAGCAAAAAGAAATTAACGACTATAAATCTAAATATAACATCGCAAATAATAAAATTGCATCGCAAAGAACTCATTTAGACATTTTAAAAGAGAAGAAAAATAAACGAACTAACCTATTTAAAGGAACTCGTACAATTGTAGAAAATAAAGCTAATTTTAAAGGTTTCAAAGGTGTTGTTGCCGACTTAATTAAAGTCGAAGCGAAGTACAACCTTGCAATTGAAACAATTTTAAATAATGCTATGCAACATATTGTTGTTGATAAATCTTCAACAGCAGTTGATGCAGTTAACTTTTTAAAGAAAAATAACGGCGGAAGAGCAACTTTTATCCCATTAGCTACAATTAAAGAAAAAAGTTTACGTGATGATTATTTATTTGTATTAAGAAACCAACCAGGATTTATTAATGTTGCTTCTGAGCTAGTTGATACTCAGGCAGAATTTAATATTTTAAAGAAATTTTTACTTGGTAATGTTGTAATTGTTGACAATATTAAATCAGCCGAAAAAATTTCTGAAATTCTCGAAAATAAATACATGGTTGTGACTCTTGAAGGAGATGTTATCCGTGTAGGTGGTGTAATTGTTGGTGGAACAGCACAAGAAAGTGATGATTTAATTGGTCTTGATAAAAAAATTGAAGAAATTGAAAATCAAATTCTTGGGCTTGAAGCAATAAAAAAAGATGCAAATGTCAAAATTGTTGCACTAGAATCAAAATTAAAAAGTGAAGAATCTTATGAACGCCAATATTCAGCTGAATTTACAGCTGCTGAATTTCATCTAAAACAAGAATTAGCACAATTAGATCAATTAAAATCTAATGCTTCCTTGCATCAAGACCAAGAAGAAAAATTGAATGCTAAAATTGAACTTGCACCTGTTATTCAAAGAATTCAGGAACTTGAAAATGAACTAAGAATTTTAGATTTTGACTTTAAAACTAAAAATCAAGTTTTACATGATTTAAGAGAAGATTTAGAGGTTATTGAAGAGAAAAATTCAGAACTTAATTCACTTCTTTTTGATTTAAATACATCATTTAAATCAAAAATTCAAGAATATGAAAATGCAAAAAATAATTTACAAAACTACAAAACTCGTTTAGCATCTTTCTACGAATTAACTCTTGAATATGCACGTGAAAACTTTAGCCTTAATATGTCATTAGAAAGTGCAAAAGAGTTAATTGATGAATTAACATTTGAAATTAAACAACTTGGACAAGTTAATTTAGAATCAATTGAAGAATTAGAGCAAGTTGAAGAGCGTTACGATAGCTTTAGAACAAACTTTGAAGAATTAACAGAAGCTCGTAATACCATTTTAGGTGCTATTGCTGAAATGGATAAAATTATCATTACCCGCTTAACTAACATTGTTAACGATGTTAATCAAGAAATGGCTAAGGTATTTAGCTCAATGTTTGGTGGAGGAACAGCAGAAGTTAAATTTGTTGATCCAACCAACATTCTTGAAACAGGAATTAGCATTTACGCACAACCTCCTGGTAAGAGTGTTAAAAACTTAAAATTATTCTCAGGTGGTGAAAAATCATTAATTGCAATCTCGCTACTCTTTGCTATTTTAAGAGCAAGGCCGCTTCCATTATGTATTTTAGACGAAGTGGAAGCTGCACTTGATGAAGCTAATGTTGTCCGTTATGGAGAATATTTACAAGAATTAAAACATCAAACTCAATTCCTTGTAATTACTCACCGTGTTGGTACAATGACCAAAGTTGATTCACTATTTGGTGCAACAATGCAAAGACGGGGAGTGACAAGTTTCTTTAGTGTCAAACTCGAAGATGCTAAAAAAATGGTTGACCCCACTAATGAAATTGCTTAATAATAACTTAAAAAAACACGAATTTGACTTCGTGTTTTTTAATCTAAATTTAATTCATCTGCTATTTTTTTATAATTTGGACAGTGCTGAACAACAAAATCATAAAAATCGGTTCCATGTCCATGATAAAAATGGTGTGCTAGTTCATGCAGAACAACTGCTTCAATAATTTCTTTATTAAAAATATGTAAATGAAAATTATAATATATCGCTTTTTTAGAAACGTGATTCGTCCCTCATGTCCCAACTTTATCACGCACAAAAAGATCGTAAAAGTCTATTCCAAGTTTCTTTTCTAATTTTCGCTGAGTTTGTTCCAAAAAGACAAATAATTCCGATTTTAATCATTTTGCAATTTTGACTTGATTTTGCTCGTTCAAATAATTTCCATTTTGATCAATAGTTAAAAGAAGATCTGGATGACTAAAAAGTATTTCATTTGTTTCAACATCATAAAGAACCAGTACGGGCCAAAACTTGCTTGCAGGTCGAAAAGCAACAATTTTACCAAAGTAACTAAAAGTATTTTTGTAACTTTTTAAAGGTTTATGATAGTGCCTCATTCAAGTTTCTTTTAATTCTTCGATTGACTCTTTAATAAACACTTCTCGCTTCTTTTGATCAAGGTTTTTTGAAAAAATAATTTCTAATTCACCTTTATTAATTCGAGCCTTGCTAGTTTTAGATGTGCTTTCCGTTACTTTATAATAATAAATTTTGTCATCAAAACTAATTGATTTAATTTGTTCTTTCATAATCTAAAAAAGAAAAGTTCAGGCAAACTGAACTATTTCTTATTTTGTCCTTCTGTGTAGTAGTAAATTTTTTGAGAAAGTTCTTCTTTTGTTAAATCCTCATAACCAACGATATTTAATTTTTGAGCAATTTTATAAAGTTGATCTTGTGGTAAATTTAAAAGCTTTTTAATTTGTTGAGTTTTGTATTCTTCATCAGGACTAACATTAAAATTGGTTTGAGTTTCTGCTTCTTTTTTATTTGTTTCTTGGTCTTCAAAACTTGAACTTCATGAAAATTCATTAGATTTTTGTCCAGTAAATGGATTAGTGAAACTTTGATTTTGCATCATTTCTTGGAATGATTTTTCCATTTTTTCCATAAGTTGTCTACGGTGAATTGCAATGAAAGCATTTCTAATTGCCGCAACTTCTCTTGAAACAAAGAATCAAGAAACAATTGTAAAAAATGAAGAAACTATCGTAATAACATTAAGTGGTAAAAAAGGTGTACCTTTAGAAAATAAAAGATCGCTTCTTCCAAAAATAAAAATACTAATTAAACTATAAAACTGAAAAATAGCCAAAAGAGCCATTACTAGTAAAGGTCAATTAGAAATAAAGCTAAAATCTTTTTTAAGATATGAATCACGTAAGCTTCCTAAAAACACCACTAGTGATAATAAGGGTAAGAACGCACCTATTGCTGTATTAATATAAAGTGAGCGAACTTCTGAAATAGAAGTCATCGCTTGCGAACCATTAACTGTGGTTTGTAAATTATTAAGAAATCATGAATGATTAATACCAAGAATAATTAATTTTGCAATTGGTAAAGCAATTAAAATTCCAAAAACAATAATCAATCCAATAATTCAAGGTCTAAAAGTATCTTTTTCATGACTTCAAAGTTCAGAAATTGATTTAAATTTTAAATATTCACTTCTTTTAAGCATTTTGCTCCTTTTCTTCCTCTTTAATAAATTCTTCAAAATTCAATCCTGCTACATCAAAATCATGAGGAGGTTTTGAATAAAATATTAAATTTTCCTTTGTAATTGGATGAGTAAAGGTTAGACGATAAGCATGCAATCTTTGACCAAACTCATCAATATATTTATTATAAACTGGATCTCCATAAATCGGATTTTTTATATAAGCCATATGCACTCTAATTTGGTGAGTTCTACCTGTTTCTAATTCACATTTAATTAAACTTTTTGGTAAATTATCTAAATAAAATGTTTTCAATAAAGTCACATTAGTAATTGCGTGTTTAGAATTTTGGTTTGTAACTGCCATTTTTTGTCGATCTTTTACGCTACGACCAATCGGTAATTCTAAACGCATTTTTTTATCTTGGATAACACCATCACAAATAGCTAAATAAGAACGATTAATTGTATGATCTGCAAACATATCTGCTAATAATTTATGTGCTTCATTAGTTTTAGCAATAATCAAAAGACCACTTGTATCTTTATCAATTCTATGCACAATTCCCGGACGTAAAAGTCCATTTTCATTCGATAAGTTATTTTTAAAGTGGTATAAAAGTCCATTAACCAGAGTGTTTTCTGTATGTCCTGGTGCAGGGTGAACAATTAGTCCACTTGGTTTATTGATTACACAAAGATATTCATCTTCTCAAAGAATATCTAATTCCATTTTTTGAGCTTCGATATGAATTTCTTTATCTATTACTCGTTCAATTAAAATCTTTTGACCCTCACGAACTTGAAACTTTGGTTGAATAATAACCATCCCATCTACTGAAATTGCATTTTCTAAAATTAATTGCTTCACATCATTTCGAGAAATATCTGTGTTATTTGCAATATATTTGTCAATTCTTTCCTTGTATTTAACTGTTAAATCTATCATATAAATTATTATACCAATATTTGCACTTTTCCCACTCAATTGCTAAATAAAAAAATATTTTAAAAGTACTAAAAAAGAACAAAAAAAGTCAGAAAAAAAGCTTTTTTTATTCCTTAGTATCGATCTAGTAATTAATTTAAAGATTAAGGTATAATATAAACATGTTAGGATTTTTAGAAAGAAAATTTCAAAAAAGTTTAGCTAAGATGGCTAAAAAAACAGTTTTAAATGAAGCTGATATTTTAGAAATTACAAGAGAAGTCAAAATGTCGCTTTTAGAAGCCGATGTTAATCTTAAAGTAGTTAAAACTTTTATTAATAATGTAAAACAAAAAGCACTTGAACAAGAAATTGTAGGAAAATTAAATCCTTCACAACAAATGCTTAAAATTTTTCATGAAGAATTAGTTGCAATTTTAGGTGGAACTACAAAAGAAATTAAAATCGATAAAAAACCTTATGTGATTTTAATGACTGGTCTTCAAGGTTCTGGGAAAACAACAGCAACTGCAAAATTAGCTTATTATTTTAGAAAAAAGAAAATGGTTGAAAAACCACTTGTTGTTGCAGCTGACATTTATCGTCCAGCCGCTATCGATCAACTTGTAACTTTAGCTAAAAGTATTCAAATTGATTATTTTGAAATGGGAATTAATAGTTCTGTTGATCAAATTATCGAAAACGCATTTCAACAAGCCAAAGAAAATGGCAATGATTTAATTATTATTGATACCGCAGGTCGTTTAAGTATTGATGAAAAATTAATGGAAGAGTTAATTCTTGCTAAAAAAGTAGCAAAACCTAATCAAACTCTATTTGTAGCTGATGCTTTAAGTGGTCAAGATATTATTAATGTTGCAGAAACATTTAATCAAAAATTAAATTTAACCGGAACAATCATTACTAAATTAGATTCTGATGCTCGTGGTGGAGCAGCTTTAAGTTTAAGACAAGTTTTAAACTTACCAATTAATTTTATTGGTACCGGTGAAAAGGTAAGTAATCTAGATTTATTCCATCCTGATCGGATGGCTGATCGGATTCTTGGAATGGGTGATGTTATGTCACTTGTTGAAAAAGCTCAAGATGTTATCGATCAAGATAAAGCTCAGACACTAATCGAAAGAATGCTTTCAGGTAAATTTAATCTTGATGATTTTCTTGAACAAATCAAACAAATGAAAAGTTTAGGAAAATTTTCAAAAATCTTAAAAATGTTACCTGGTGGCTTAGCTGGTAAAATTGATGAAAGTAAAATTGATGAAGCCGAAGAAAAACTTCATGTTTATCAAATTTTAATGTCTTCAATGACAAAAAGAGAACGCCAAAACCCAAAACTTTTAAAACAAACTACTCGAAAAGAAAGAATTTTAAAAGGAAGTGGACGAAGTGCCCAAGAATATAATAAATTATTAAATGAATTTGATATGATGACCAAAAGAATGACTGAAATGGTCAAAAATGTTAAAGCCGGAAAATTCCCTGGTGCAGGTGGATTTGGGGGTATGTTTTAAAATCAACAATTACTTGTTGATTTTTTTAATCCCATTATTTTGTTAAATATGTTAAAATTTCTATACATGCCGTCATAGCTCAGTAGGTAGAGTATCTCCATGGTAAGGAGGTGGTCGCTGGTTCAAGTCCAGTTGTCGGCACCATGTGCAAAATTCGCATCAAAAAATCCACATAATTAAACTAGGACAGAAAAAATTAACAATTTATCAAATTGGATAGCCCCATACTATATTCGTATGGGGTTTTTCAATTCAGACATGATTGAATTCTAAATTTGTTGTATCAATTAACATAATTAGATATTACTTTTTCTAGTTCACTCAAAGTCATAGCTTTGATATTTAAATCTCTAATTAATTCAGTTTTTAAATTTGAAAATCAATATTCCACAACTCTATTATCTAAACTATTTCCTACTTTTGAAAGTGAAATTATTCCACCTTTATTTTGAATAAAACGAGAAAAATCATCAGATGTATAAGTTGAGCAATGATCTGAATGTAGTATAAAACTTTTTTCAAAATCAACATTTTCAAATGTTTTGTAAATTAATTTTGAATCATTAAATTTGGAAAGAGAAAAACTAATTATTTCTTTAGTTTTATGTTTAATCACTACTGAAAGATAAACATTATTGTTTATCGCATCTTTTGTCGCTGGGAGATATGTTACATCAGTAGCATATATATTTCTGTTATATACATCGTTATAATCTCTATTCACAATGTTTTCTTTTATGACAGATGTGTTCTTTACTTCTTTTAATTTTTTTCTTTTTCTGATATTGCAAAATAAACCTAAGGCATTCATATATCTTCCTAGAGTTCTTTCGTTTATGTCTATTTTATAGTGCTTTAAGATAAAATATTTTAATTTTTGTCTACCATATTTAGATCTATTTTGTTTAAATGAATCAATAATCAAGTCTTGGTACTTTATTTTTCTGGATTTAATTCTAGGAGCAAAATTATTTCTTTTATGTTTGGATATTGTTTGTCTACAAAGATACAACAAAATAGCAAGTTTATACGAAGCCATATTAATATTTGATGCCTCTTGAACTTTCTCTGTTTTAAATTTATCTCTTGTAATTTCTCTATATCTTTTTGCAATTTCAATTAAATCTTCTCGTGTAAAAATGTCTCAATTTATATCTTGTTCTTTCACTTTTCTTGACCTACCACTTCCAGGCTTTCTTGGTTTTTTATTCATATTACAATTATAATGTTTTAATATTCCTCGTAATCTTGCTTTCACATATTTATCTTTTGCTTTTGCACCATATTTATACATAAGTTCAATTGCATACTTTTTGCCTAATTGAAAAAATGTATTATAAATTTCTTTTTCTTGTTCTTCTGTAAAATGTTTACCCATTTTTTCTCCTTTAAAAATATAAAAAATTAACATTCGAAGGAATGTTAATTTTTATTGTCCTAGTTTATAATTTGTGGATTTTTATTTTTTGTTTCTTATAAATAAGCTGCTAATTCTTCTTTTAAAGCTTCATAAGGTTTATAACCAAGTGATGTTTTAACAGGTTTTCCATCAAAATAAACAACCATATAAGGAATTGAACTAACATTATGTTCAATTGCAAGTTCTCTTTCATTATCAATATTTACTCTAAAAATTGAAACACCATCTTTTTCGCTAAGTTCTTCTAATGAACCCTTGAACATTCTACATGGCCCGCATCAATCTGCGTAAAACACAACCAATTGAAGACCTTTACCTAAATTTTCTAATAATTCTTTTTTAGTTACATCTTTTAACATTTTATCTCCTTGTAATTTAATTATAAAGTAAAAAGTTAATTTTTCAATAAAAAAAGATAAAAAAATGCACTTTTTAATTTAGTGCATTATTATTTTCAAAAAAAGAATAAAAAAAATAGCAGCTCCCTATTTTCACCTTTCGGCTATCGTCGGCACTAAAGGGCTTAACTACTGAGTTCGGAATGGATTCAGGTGATCCCCTTTGCTATAACCACTGATAATATGATACATTATTTTTTAAAAAAGTCCAAAAATTTTTTATTTATTTTTAAAAATTTTTTGATTTGACTAGTCATGTTTTTCCCTTCAAAAAAAAAAAAAAACATAAAATGAAAATATATATTAGGATAAATAAATTAGACACTTAACGTCGCATGTGTTAAAAAACCATGCGGCGTTTTTCAATTTAAATTTGATTGAGGTCTTTCGAAGTTATATCAAGAAAAATATTTAGATATGATCGAATTCACTTCGCTATCTAACATTTTATCAGTTTCATAAAAATCTAATAATTCTCTTTGAATTAATGCAAAAATAAATTCGGAAGGTCTATTTGCTAATGAATTACCTTTTGGAGACATTGATTGTTTAGTATTTACATTTTTTAAAAATTTAGAAAAGGCAAAATTTGCATATTCAATTCCGTGATCTGAATGAAAAATAGTAGGTTTGATTTGATGTTTATCAAGAGTATCTTGAACAAGCTTTATAGTAGATGCAGAATCTCTTATATCCGATAAAGTTCAATTTAAAACAGTGTTACTAAAAGTTTCGGTGATAACATGAAGAAATCTCATTCCTTCTTTTGTTTTAATAAATTTAATATCTGCATGTAATTTTTCACCAAAATAATTTGATTTAAAATTTCCTTGAACTAAATCTGATGCTCAGATTCTAGAGAATTTTACCTCTTTGTTTTTCTTTGATTTTTTCTTTTGATATGCTCTTGATTTATATTGATTAAATTCATAATTTAGTCTAAATAAATATGAAGAAATTCTTTTTTGGTGCGTTAATAAGTATTTTTGATAAAGTTTATCTCTTCCTATAACAAAATTAGAATTTTTAGCTTCTAAATTAATTCAATTAATTAATTCATGATCAATATATTTCTTTTTGTCAATTTTTTCTTTCTTAGAATAAGAGTAATAAAAAGAAGTTCGATTTAATTTCAAAACTAATGAAATTTTTGAAATATTTCTAAATTGTTTACTTTTTTCTTCTTTTCTTTTTCTAATTTTTTCAAAAATTTCTTGTTGTTTTATTCCTCTTTCTTCCAAAATTTCTTCCATAATATCCTGATAAAGATCTCTATCTTCCTCACACAATTCATTGATGCTAACTCTTTTTCTTCTTCCTGAGTTAGGTTTTTTACTTTTACCTGATTTACTTTCTAAATTATTCATGTTAGAATTATATATTTTTATCCAACTCTTTAATAAAGCTTTCGCTCTTCTATAAGGATTTTCATGCTTACCCTCTTTTCTTTGTTTTATGATTTGATATCTTTCTCAAAAATCTTCAACAAAAGTTATAATCGCTATTTCAAAACCTTCTTTTTGGTAAATGTGGATATATTTTAATTTTTGTTCTTTTGTAAATTGTTTTAAACGCATAAAAAAGACACACTCCTTTAAACTAGGACACGAAATATGGACACAACCATATTTCGTGTTTTTATATATTTAGGAGGTATTATGAGACAATTAAAGGCACATGAATGATTAGAACTATTCGGTAGTTATGAAGATTACAAAAATAATTTGATATCAAAAAATGATTTTGAACTTAAATATTATTCAATCAGAGGTTTTAGTTTTTTTGATAGAAAATTCAATGAGGCTAAAAAATATTTTGTCTTCAAGTATAACAGATATAATTTAGGAATGATAAATATAGAATCGCAAACAGGTAAATCATCTAAAAAAGGTAAAGGGTCAGGTAGACCAAAAAGGCAAAAAATTACTCCTATTGAAATTGTAAAAAAGGAATGAGAAAAAATGCCTAAGGAACAATTGATTGAAATTTTAGAAATTTATAAAGACTCTTTTGATAGAAATAATATTGAAGTTGATATTTCTAAAATTAAGAAATCTTCACTTTCTACAAGAAAATTGGGCCTATGCTTTAATAAATCTAAGTCAACAATTCACAATCTAAAAACTAAAGAGCAGCAAACAAGAAAAAAATCTGTAAATACTAAATATGATGAATTAATAATTAAGTCATTTAAGAAAAATAAGGGTTTGTTTGGTAGAAAAAGATTGGAAAGTTATATTAGAACAAAATTCCAAATAGATCTAAATTATAGGACTATTGGTAGAGCGATGAGAAGATTAAACTTATTTTGTTTAATCAGAAGAAAGAAAATAGATAGAGAACAAAAGAACACAAACGTAAAATTTATAGATCTTGTTAATCGTGATTATCACGGAGAGACAAACCAAATAATTGCCACTGATGTTACTTATATTTCTGCACCAAAAGATTGCTTAAACAATTTTGTATTTTTATCTGTTGCGATTGATCACAAAAGCAAATTTGTTGTTAATTATAATCTTTCAAAAAGAAATGATTTAGAACTAGTAATGGAACATATGTCTAAAATCAAAATGGATAAAAAATGAATAGCTCATTCTGATCATGGTTTCCAATATTCTTCAAAAACTTATGTAGATTTAATTCAGAAAAACAATGGTGTTGTATCAATGGGTAGAGTAGGAAATTCTTTAGATAATAGAGAAGCAGAATATTTCTTTTCAATTTTAAAATCAGAATGTTTAAAATTAATCGATATTACAAAAATAACTTTTAATGAATTAAAATCACTGATTGATGATTTTGTGTTTTGATACAACAACGAAAGAATTCAATCAGTATTAAATTGAAAAACACCTCAAGAGTGTTGAGGTGTTTTAGTAAATTAAACTTTTTGTCCACTTTTCGTGTCCCAGTTTACTTTCTTTTTGGAATGTGTCTAATTTTTTTATCCTGATTTAAAGTTATAATCGCTATTTCAAAACCTTCTTTTTGGTAAATGTGGATATATTTTAATTTTTGTTCTTTTGTAAATTGTTTTAAACGCATAAAAAAGACACGCTCCTTTCTTTTTGGAATGTGTCTAATTTTTTTATCCTGATTTAGTTTCTTGACTATATTCTTGTTTTTTATTTTCATTTGGTATTATATCAAAAAGAAAATAATATAAATTTCTAAAATCATCATTTTTTAAAATATTTTCTCAATTAATTTTCAAATCTAAGAAATAAGAAAGGTCTTTAAAAATGATTGCTAAATCAATATTAGAAATTTGTTTTAAATTATTAATAAGTTGTTTTGTTTCTGCAACCTTTTTGATAGGAACTATTATTTTTTTCTTGATGTCATAGTGTTTAATTTGAAATAAACAACCAAGAATTATTAAAGTTTCATAACTTTCTGAAATATTCAAATTATTTAATAAAAGATTATTAATTCTATCAATGATATCATTAGAAATTTTAAGATCATTTTCATTTAAAATTTTTAAAGCAAAATAAATATTTAGTAAATTTTTGAAACTTAAAGCTTGTTGAGTTTCTCTAAATGAGGAAAATAAATACTTAATAAAACTTAGTGCAATATTCTGATCAAAAGGCAAAAATAAAGAATAAGAGTACGCAATAAAAGAATCTAGATTGTAATAAAAGTCAATTGAATCTAAATTTTGTTGTAAATAAGTTAATTTTTTATTTTCTTCTCATAAATTAAACTTATTGATTCAAAATGTTGAATTCAAAAATAAAAACATATATTTATCTTGTTTAATTTTATCTTCTTGAAAAAATGAATTATTTTCAATTGAAGAAAAAATGTTATTTTCCACTGAATAATGATTTAAAAGTTCATAAACTGATCATATATACTCCATTGTTGCTAAATCAAAATCATAACTAGTAATAATTTCATTTTCAATATCATTTTTGAAATTTATTAAAAATGTTTTTTCATCATTAGTAAGATCTTCATTAAGAATTTGTTTAATTTTTAATATTTTTAGTAAATAATCTTTATTTAAAGATAAATTTTCATTTTCATTAACTTTATCTTCCAGTGCTTTTTTCAAAGAAATTAATTGATTCGAAAAATCTAATTCCGAAAGAATTGAACTTAAACCGATTTCTTTTAGTGCTGAATAAATTTTAATATTAATATCTGCAAAAGCAGTAATTCCAAACGAATCTAATTTCTTGTCATATAAATAATTTAATTTTTTATTTCAAAATTTCTTTAAATAATTTTTAATTTTTTCTTTTCATTCTTCATTTTCTAAATTAGGTTCTAAAGCAATTGAATATAAATAATTATCAAAAATTACAAGAGGTAAATCACTAATTTTATCTAATTTAAAAATATTTGAAAGTTGATTTTTAAATCTCAAATTTTTAAAATTACTTCTGCGATAAAGATTTACTAAATAATAATTAAATTCTATGTTCTTAATTTTTTTTCAATCATAAAAAATAAATTTTTCATCACTTTTAAACAAGTGTTTTTCTAAAATTTCATTTTTCTTATCAATAAATTCTTGTTTTTTTAGTTTTAATTTATTCAAATGTGAAATTGATTTTGGAGCTTCAATTTCATATGTTTGATTTTTATCTCCATAAATATAATAAGTCAAAGTAGCAAGTGAAGCGGATGTTGTTACTGTAATTAAACTTCAAATTAAAATTTTTTTATATTTTCTAATCATGTTTATATTCTCCTTTAAAGTAATTATAAAAAAGATTGAATAAAAAAATAAATATTTTAATTAAACTAAATGAAAACAAAAAAGACACTTAACAAAAATTTGTTTAGTGTCTAATTTTTCTATGTTAATCTAGAATTAACAAAAAGATTTTTAGTTGCTTGCCACTCTTCCTTCTTCTATCTCTCTAATTTTTTGTTTTAAAGAATTTGTATCATCTATTTTTCTTGCAAGGAAAATAGAGTTTTTAAGATATCCTAATTTGGTTTTTGCAACAATGCTAAGAATTAAACCAAGAAAAGCAAGAGCAAGAGCTACTCAAAATCATTTATAACTAATTTCATTGACTAAAATCTTTTCATTAATAGTAATCGACATTCCATCCATAACTTCAACTCTTCGATCTGTAATATAAGTTTTTTCTGGTTGAAGTGAAATTAAGAAGAAAAGTAAAATAAAACTAATTGAGGTAGAGTAGTATAAGAATCTAAAATATTTATCTCCATTATACTTATTAGTAAATAAGAAAATTAAAATTACAAGATTAAAGATAAAACCAATTGTCAGTGCAACTAAAATTAAACTAGCTAGTGTGTAATAAACTTTTTGTAAAGCGTAAGCTGGTGAAAGTTGATTTAAATCAATTTCTGTTTTGTTTAATTTCGCTTTTAAAATTGCAGCATCAAGTTTAATATATTGTTTAAAATAAACAGATTCACTAATCATGATGACAAAGAGAAATGTAAAAACAAGAGCTAAACTAACTAACAAAATTTTGCGTGCTAAATAATTTTGTGAAGCATTAAATTGCTTGATTTTTAATTTTAAATCTGAAAACATTAGTTCACTCGATTTGTTGTAGTTTTGTCAAAGATATGAATTCTTGATTCAACAAATTCTAAATAAACATATGAATAAAGTTCATATTCGACATTATTTGATGCATTGACAATAAATTCAATTTCTTTATTTACTTTAACCGCTACTAATTGGTCTTTCCCGATTAATTCAATGTTAGCAATTTTTCCTTTAATTCGATTTTTACCAGGCTCAGTATGAATTAAAATATCTTCACTTCTAAAACCAACTACTAAATCTTGATTTTCTTTTAATTTAGCTTGAACTTCTAAATCACTTAATGGTAAATGAATATCTTGATCATTTGAAACGATTTTACCATCTGAAAACTTCGCATCAAAAGTATTCATAGTTGGTGAACCAATGAATTTAGCGACAAAAATATTTGCGGGTTTAAAATAAAGTTCTCTCCCTGTTCCACTTTGTTGGATTTGTCCATCATTAAAGACTACAATTTGATTTCCCATGGTCATCGCTTCAAGTTGATCATGAGTAACATAAATACTAGTTGTATTAAGCATACGGTGAATATTGACAATTTCTCTACGCATACTTTCTCTTAATTTTGCATCAAGGTTTGAAAGTGGTTCATCCATTAAGAAAACAAGCGGTTTACGAGCGATAGCTCGACCAATTGCGACCCTTTGTCTTTGTCCACCAGAAAGATCTTTAGGTTTACGATATAAATATTCGTCAATTTTTAAAATCTTAGCAACATCTTTAACTCTACGATCGATGATATCTTTTCTTTCTTTGGCAATTTTTAATCCAAAAGAAATATTGTTATAAACATTCATGTGTGGATAAAGTGCATAAGATTGAAAGACCATTGCAATATTTCTCTCATTTGGTAGAAGGTTGTTATATCTTTTTGAGTTAAAAAGTAAATCTCCCTTAGTAATAGAGTTTAATCCGGCAATCATTCTCAATAAAGTTGTTTTACCACATCCAGAAGGTCCGAGAAAAATACAAAAAGTTCCAGGTTTAATTTCTAAATTAATATCTTTTAAAGTGTACTTTTCATTTCCTTCATATTTTTTAGAAACATTAACAAGTTGAATATGAGCACCATTTGCAGTATTGCTAATTTCTCCAACTTCTTGAATCATGCTTTCAATATCCAAAGTTTCAAAATCTTGAATAATCGCTTGATCTTCTTGATTAACAAGCTCTTTGTGTTTATTCTTTTTAAACATATTTATCCTTTCACCGCTCCATCACTAAGTCCACCAACAATGTATCTTTGTAGATACATAAAGAGAATAAAGGCTGGAATTGAAGCTAATAATGTTCCCATGGTATAAGCACCAGCTTGAACATCTTGTTGATTATTTAAGAATTTTTGTAGCCCAACAGCTAGTGTTCTAGTATCATCGGAAACTAGAACAAATTGTGGCAAGATAACATCAGTAAATGGAATTAAAAATGATCAAAGAGCCACCATAACTAAAGCTGGTCTAATTACTGGTACTAAAATTTTGAAAAAGAGTCCTCAGTTATTACATCCATCCACTTTCGCTGAATCATCAAGTTCTGCACTAACTGTATCTAAATAACTTTTGACCATAAAAGTGTTTCCTGCAATTGCTCCACCTGCATAAATAATCACAAGCATAGTCACTGGTGGAATTCCTGCTTCTCCACCCATTGTCACAAGAATATAAAGAACAATAAGTGAAGAAGTTGCAGGTATCATTTGAACAAGCATAATTACAGTTAATGAGTATTTTGAACCAGCAAATTTAAATCTTGAATAAGCATAAGCATTAAGTGCAACTGTTACAGTTGAAATTAAAGAAGTTAAAATCGCTATATAAAGTGTATTACCGTATCATGTGGTAAATAAACTTTGCGGACTATTAAATAAGTAATTTAAATTGTCAAATCCAAATTTAAATGGTGTTACTGTTACAAACCGTGGGTTTGAAGTGTTAAATGAAGACACAATTAACGAAATAATCGGAAAAAGAATGATTAAAGATCATACAATCAAAATAAAATAATTGAAAAATAATCAAATCATTTCAAGTGGTGTCGGAGGTTTTGAATCTGATTCATTAAATTTTAAACGCTTAGGTTCTAAACGCTTTTGTGAAATTTTGACATTATCGAAAGTGCGTTGATAAAAATTGTTCTTAAACATCATTAATCCCTCCTTGACATTGATTTAATAAACCCTCTGGCCGCAAGTCCAATGCTAAATAATGAAGCAAGAGTAGCAAGTGCAGCTCCGAAAGCTTGGTTACCGTCAATTTTGACAGTTCCATTAGTTAATTTATAAACTCATGAAATAATGATATCAGTTGAGGCTTCTCCAAATGTTGTTGAGTAAGCATATGAAGGTCCACCACCTGTGAAAATAGAAATTGTTGTGAAATTATTAAAGGCAGCCACAAATTGTCCAATTAACATCGGAGCAATTGCAAGTAAAAGTGAAGGTAAAGTAAGATATCAGAAAAGATGTTTACCTTTCGCTCCATCAACAGAACCAGCTTCATAAATATCTTTTGGTATTGATTGTAAATTACCTGTTACTAGCATAAAAATTCAAGCGTATCCAATTCAAGTTTGAACAAGAATTACTAAAATTCTAGCTGTTCCAATTTCTTGCAATCATGAGCGAGGATTCATTCCAAAAAGTTTACCTAAAATAAAGTTAATTAAACCTGTTTCACCAGAAGCAAACATATTCTTGATAAATCCAAGAGTTACAAAGGCTGGAATTGCTCATGGTAGAATAAAAATTAATCTAAAGAATTTCTTACCTTTAAGTCTTGAATTATTAGTTAAAATAGCAATTAAGATTCCTAAACAAATAGGTAAAACTGTTGAAGCAAATGTTCAAATTAAAGTTCAAGTCATAACATTTCCAATTGAACTTAATAAGTTTGCATTTCTAAAAATTCATCATTTTCCTCATTGTTGTAAACCAACTCAACTCACTGATTGAGTTGGTGCTTGGTGGTTGAAACCAAAATTAGTAAATGAAAGTAAAATTGAAGTTACAACTGGAGAAACAACAATAAAGACCATAAGCACTCAACCAAAAATTGAAATCATTCATGGGAATCCAGAAGTTTGCATTCATCTTTTGGTATGGCTTCATCTACTTGGTCTTGAGCCTTGATAAAGGCTTTTAGCAACCCTATATGCACCAATTGACGATACAACCAAATAAATGATTGAAATAATTAAAACAATAACTGACACAACACCACCAAAAAGATAGTACCGTGCATCAGGGAATGAACCAGGTTCTGTAACAAATTTATGGTATCCTAAATCACTAAATCCAAAAATACCATCCATTTTACCTCAATAAGCTCCAAGTGCAAATGGCACAAAAGCACTTCATACTAAAATTGAAAAGAGAACCATTAAAATTCCTTTAGCATATTGTTTAAAAAGAACTAATTCTGGTAAACCAGGTAAAACTAATCCCATAAAACTTGCTAGAAACTTTATGTTTCTAAAAGTTTCAACTGGAATAGTTTTTTGAGCTTCATTAATTTTACTTTCGTAGATTTTCTTATTAATTTTTTGCTCATTTGATTTACGAATAAATAATGTTCGTAAAATGCTTTTATTACGTAAAACTTTTGATTGTAATTTAACTGTATACTTGGCTTCTTTAGCCTTGATTTTATATTCAATTTTCTTATTAGCAAAGGCTTGTTTTGAAATTTCTTTTGCTTTGATTTTTGCTTGCAAGCTATTTAAATTTGCTTGATATTCTTTCGAAATACGATCAAATTCAGCTTTTGCAAATTTCTTTTCTTGATCAATTTCGCCATTTTGTTTTAAAATTGCTAATTCTGTTTGAGCTTGAATTTTTTCAACTAAAAACTTGTGCCGAGTTTTATAAGCGTCAATAAATCAATCTTTATTTGCTTTAGCTTGTTCAAATTTAAAATCTGCTTCATAACTATAATTTTGATAGGTCTTGGCAATTTGTTCTAAATATTGAGATTTTCAAAGTGCTAAGGCTTCTTTTCTCACTCCAAGGAGATTCAAACATGAGAAAAAGTGTTTCATCGCAATTTGATAAAGAACTAATTTTTGACCTTCAAATTTTAGTGATTTTGCAATTTTTAAAAGATTATCTTTCTTTTCTTGAAGCTCTTTATATGAAAGATGATTCATGCCAAAATCTGGAAGTTCGAATTTCAAACCTTCTTTTTGTAAAAAGTTCAAAAAGTCTTTAATATTGCGAATTTCAAACTTTAAAATTTGAATTTGTTTGTACTGAGCAAAAAGGTGACGAAGTTCTTTTCGTCTATTTAAACCTTTTAGTTTAATTTGTTGAACAATCTTTTGATTGTGTTTTTCGTTTTTTAAGATTGTTTCTTTATGTAATTTAATTTTTGATAAAGCTTCATCTTTATATTCAATTGCACGTAATTTATTTTGTTCTGTTTTTAAATTAAATTCATTTTCAAGCTCCACAATTTTTTGTTTAGCTAATAAAATGATATTTGCACGTTCTTTTCGATAAAGCTCATGTTGTAATTTTTTTGTTTGTTGGTATTTTTTGATTAATCGATCTTTTTCGGCAAGCATTTTAAGTCTTTTAGCTTCTAATTTACTATAAAACTCTTGTAAAAATTTACCTGGATCAGGATGTTTTTCTAAAAAAGAGATTTCTTCACTCACAAGATATTTTTTAAGCTTATTAAAATTAAATTCTAAATCATCAAATTTTCTAAGATATGTTAAAAGTGCATTAAATAAACAATATTTTTGGAACATTTTTGCTTCTGAAGCATTCATTGTTGATTCCAATTTCTCAATATTAGCGAGTTTATCGTTTAAATTATCACCAGAATTTTCAAGTGAATAAATAAAATCTTTAACATATTTCTTATTATTACGTTTTGTAGTTTTTAATTTCTTTAATTCAAATTCAAGTAAAGATTCAATCTTATTAACAAAAGATAATTTTTTGATTGAATCTTTATAAACTTTTATTTTATTTTGATAAGCAACTTGATGACTATTAAGTTCTCTTTTTAAATTATCTTGAATCTTGGTTTTAGCTCGTAAAAATAAATCTTTATCAATATTATTTCGGGTTTTTAAGTTATCAGATAAACGGGTAAAAACATTATTAACTTGATGTTTATAAGCTTTGAGATTATTACTAGTTTCTGGTAATTTTGCATCAAAAGCTTCCCCGTATCAATTATATAATTTCAGTTTTTCCATTCTTACCTCGCTTTTCCTTTATGAATGACAAATCACTCATAATAATGTGCTTTACGTTGCATTCAATAAATGATAGTCATATAGATTAAAACAAACACAATTAATCAACTAATAATTGATAAACAAATTCCTACTCCTAGTTGAATGCTAGTTAAAATTGCAACATCTTTAAAAAAAGGTATGAAACTAAAAGTGATAAAAATAACAATTCAACTAAAAAAGAATAAGTATCCTGCTTTTAATTTTTTAATAATAAAAATTAAATAAACAAGAAAAAAGAGAACCACTAAAGTATTAGCTATATAAGAAAGTAGAGTTAACTTTTCTAAATTTTGTACTTCTTGATTCTCTTTAATATTGTTTGGATTAATTCCGTTTGCTTTTAAATATTGTTCACTAACTCCAATTGTGAAAGGAATTAGAACTCAAATAAGTAAAAGTAAAGTCATTAATGCGAGTAAACTAATCAAAATATAAAATTGATTTTTTGAAATGTGTGTTTTATATTTTTGATAATAAGGCATAAAAGTTTATTCACTTCAAACAATGAAGTATTTTTGATCTCCTGTTAATGCTTTTAATTTATTACTCATATTGTCACTTAATCTTTTTTCAAGAGCAGCAATAAAGTCAGCTTCTGTTCTTACATTTGCATTTTGTGCAATTGATTTAAAGACTTCATTTGCTCCAAATGTTTTTCCGTTTCATGTTTCTCAAACATTACCAAATTGTGGGTTTGAAACACCAGGTCTTGTTGCTTGTGTTTTGAAGATTCCAAGTCCACCATTTGCGATTGTTTTTCTTGATGTTAAAACATCAAAAACTTTACTAATAACACTTGTGCTATCTGCAGCATTAATTTTCTCTGCAACTTGGGCAAATGTTTTATTTGAATCTTCACCATTAGCTTTTTTAAATTTACCTGTTTGTAAGTAGTGTTTTGCAAACGCCCTTACATATGCATTGTTAAGGTAATATTGCATATGTCCTTTAAATGCTTTAAGAATAACTTCATCACTTGCTGCATTACGAGCTGTTTCTTTAACAAATGCAAGTGCTTGGGTTGCGTTTGATAAATAATCAACATTTCCCGCAACTGTGCTATTAATTAATTTATCACCATCTTGTAAAATATAAGAAATAGTGTTGTTATTTAAAGCATTAATTTCTTTAAAATAAATATTATCGCTATCGCTTAAAGCTGCTTTATTAACAAGTTCTGTGAAAGAAGTTAAATTACTTGTTCCAGATCCTTTAGATAAAAATGAATAAACAATAAAACCAATAATACCTAAAATCACAAGAATAGTAAATACTATATATCACGGATTTCTTTTTCTGTTCATTATATTTCCTTTCTAATTTATATAGAAATAATTTTATATTATTTTGGAAAAAAATTTAGCATTTGAGTTTTTTTTCTGCTAATTATTACATTTAATAAATAAATTTTTATATATTTTTGAACTATTTTTAAACTAATTTTCCTCTTTTTTTTATTAAATAATTAAAATCATCTAATTTATATTTGCTAGTTCTGTTTTTTGATACTAAAAATTTAATTATTTCTTTAATTTTTCCTTTGGTTAAATTAACATTTTCAAAATGTTGATTAATAAATTTATAAATCAATGATTCTTGGTTAAGAAAATTAACAAAAACATCTTGGGAAAACTCATTTTCTTTTCAAATTTTATATTCAAGATTAATTTGTTTTTCTTTTTGTCTAAGTTTTAAATTTTCTTTTAGAAAATAAATAAAAATTATTATTTTTTTAAAAAATGAATAATTTTTTATCTGTTTTCTAATTCTATTTCTTAAATATTTATCTTCAAAATTTGTGTAATCGTCTCTATAAGGAATATTCTTTTTTTTGCAAATTCTTAGAATTCTGGCTTTTGTAAAACAAAAAAGCAACGGTCTTTTTATTTTCATTCCTAAAAAATGATTTGTTTTTTTAATTCCATAATAATTAATATATTTACCGCTATTTTTTTGCATAATTGCAGTTTCTAAAAAATCATCGAAGTGATGAGCAATTAGTAGTTGATTGCATTTTTCTTGCTCATAAATTTTTTTAAAAAATAAATATCTTTCTTTTCTTGCTCAATCTTGAAAATTACCTGAAAGATAAGAATTTTTATTCAATATTAATTTAAAGATAGGAATTTTATTTTTATTACAAAAATCTTGTACCAACTGTTCATCAAGTTTAGAGTCTTCTCTTTGGTTGTAATTAACATAACAGACAATAAGATTTTTATTTTTATAAGCATCAAGTAAAAACATACTATCTGCACCACCGCTAACAGCTAATAAATATTTATTTTTTCGCATTATTTTAATTTTGAATTAAATTTATTCATTACGCTCAAAATGTCATTAAATGAAAAAGCAATCGCTGCTTCAGAGCATTTTTCTAAAACATTTTCCAAAACCAACATTTCTTGTGGTTTAAAACGACCTAAAACAAAATCTTTAAGTGGACCTTCGTGCGGTGAATCAATACCTACTTTTAAACGTTTAAAACTAGTTGTCCCTAATTGTTGAACTATATTTAAAACTCCATTGTGACTGCCGCCGCTTCCACCTATTTTGATCGCACTTTTTCCGAGCGGAAAATCTTTTTCGTCATGAATAACTAAAATGTCATCAGTGGAAATTTTAAAATAATTTGCAAGTGAAGAAATAAATTCGCCTGATTTATTCATATATGTCATTGGTTTAGCTAAAACAAGATCATCAATCTTTACATATTGACCATTAAATTTTGATTTATTTAAAGTAACCCCCAATTTTTCACAAATTTTATCAATTGCTAAAAAACCTACATTATGTCTTGTGAATTTGTATTGTTCTCCTGGGTTTCCTAATCCGACAATTAATTTCATTTTTCTCCTTTTAAGAATAATTCTAAATTTGTTAATATTTCTTTTTTGTAAACTTCATTTTTTAAATTAATTTCTCTATAATCTGATTTATTTGTGGTTACTATTGCTAAATATTTTTTTGCTCGTGAAGTCCCTGTATATAACATTTTTTTAGTTAACATAAAATTATGTTTTGGATGAACTAAAAAAATTACATTATTAATTTCACTACCCTGAAATTTATGTACAGTAACACCATAGCCAAGAGCAATTTGATTATAAAATTCTTCTCTTGTGTAAACAATAGTTTTATTTTCGTGTCCTTGATTAAACTCAATTTTAATTTTCTTATCTTTAGCTTTAGAACTAGTTCCTTCATCAACAGCAACAATTCTTCCAAAATCTCCATTATAAATTTCATCATTAATTCTGTTTTCTAATTGAATAACTTTATCACCAACTCTAAACTCAATTGTTTGACCTAATTTTTTATAAGTATGGACAACCCTTCCTTGTGGATTAATTTTATTTTGAATTAAATTATTTAAGTTAATTAAACCTTCATTTCCTTTATAAGTCGGACATAATAAGATTAAATTTTCTAAATCTGTCTTTTGAAGTTTTTTAGAATAAAGATCAACCAACTGATCAGTTAAGGTTAAATCATTAAATTCATACAAATCAACTATTCCTTTATGAAACTTAGGTAACTCACCTTCTTTTTTTATTGAATTAAAGTGTTCTCAAATTGTTTTTGAGTCACTTCTAAAATAATCAACTAAATAAGTTGCTGAAAATTTATTCGATAAAAGAAGATTTTCTAATAAATTCCCTGGACCAATTGCCGGTAGTTGATCAATATCACCTATTAAAACTAATTTTTCTAAATTAGGACATGATCTTAATAGTTTTTCAAAAATATTTAAATTAACCATTGAAAACTCATCAATAATTAAAACTTTAATAAGTTCTCGATCTTCGTCATATTCCGGTTCTTCTAAGTCGGTTGGAATTCTTAAAAAACTATGAATTGTTTTGACTTTTGATTTAATTTTATTTGAAATGTTTGTTGCTGCACGACCTGTTGGAGCTAAGATTACATAATCATTTTCATTTTTATAACGATTGAGTTTTAATGTTTGATTTAACTTATTAATAAGATGAGTTTTTCCTGTTCCTGGGCCACCTGTAATTATTAATATATTTTCTTTTAAAAAAGATAAATAAGCTTCTTGTTGTTTCTTTGATAAATCATTAAGTTTTGAAGAATCTAAACTATCAAATATTTTTGGAGGTTGATTATTTATTTTTTCAAGAAATTCATAAATAAAAAATTCTTTTTTTCTTGTCGAACCTAATGAAAAATAATCTTTTCCATTTTTATTGTAGTAGAACAAATAACCTTGATTGCAAAGATCTATAAGAATTTCTTTCAAAATAGGTGATTCTATTTCCGTTTTAGTTTGTAAGTCTACAAAAATTTCTGTAGCAGGTAAAAGAGTTGAATTATCTCTTTCTTTTTCTTGAATAATAAACTTTAAATAAGCTTTAACTCTTTCTGGGAAAGATTTTGAGTATTTTAATAAAAGAGCAAATTGATCTACTAACAATAAATTTAAGTTATATTTAGTATACAAAATATAAGGTTGGTTTTTTGTATAAAACTTCACAAAATCTATGCTTTCATCATTGTCATGAATTTCTAACAATTTGTTATAAAGAATTTCTAAATTATTGTTATAAAAAAACGAAATAGAACTCATATCTGCTTCACCAGTTTTCCCTAGAAGCTCTTTTATGGTTTTTTGGTTTCTTGGAATTTTTCAAAAATCTTTAAAACCCTCTATTTGCGATGTGGTTAAATTATTTTTTAATTCTTCTTCATTATCTTCATAAAAATTAATTAAATCAAAAATTTTAGCTCCATAAATTTCATTAATTTTTTCCGCCGATTTTTGTCCAACACCTTTTATATGATTTTTGAAAAACTCAACTCAATCAATTTGTGTATTTTCTTTTTTGTAAGGTTTAAATTCTAATAAACGATAATTCCGATTATTTGGTTGGACAAGTATTTCATAATCAACATGACACATTGGTAATGGTGCTACTGCATAAATCACAATTTTACTTTTTTCATTTTCTGGTTGAAAATAAATAAGTCCTCATTTATCCCCGTCTTTTTTAATAAAAGATTTAAATGTCCCTTTTAACTCTTTAACTTCGTTATTCATAATTTTAATTATATCAATATTTAAAACTCAAAGCTCTTACTTATCGTGTTAATTAGGTTGTGAATAAATATATGGATAAAATTTATATAAGTAAAAAATATAAACATATTTATACACATACTTATAATCAAAATATATATTTTTAAAATAAAATGTGTATAAAATACTTTTTGCTTATAAAAATAGACTTAAAAATTGTTAATAAAAATGTTTATAAACATTAAAAAAATAAAAAAATAAATTTTATTCACATCTATTAAAATAAGAATAAAATTATTGTATGAGTAATATAGATAATAACCAAAATTCAACAACCACAAAAGCTTTATTAGATAATTACACAGAACAATTTAAAGAACATATGAAAAACCAAATTGAAGATAACATGGTTTTTCAAACATTTTTTAAAAAATCTAAAATTTTAAGTGTTTCTAACAACTTTGTTTTAATATCATTTGATCTTAAAAATGTAGAATATTACGACAAATATAAACAATATTATTCAAAACAAATAAACAATGCTATTAAAGAAATTTTTGGAGAACAATTTTCTTATAAAGTTCAAAATATCCAAGATTTTAAGCAAGAAAAAATTAAAGAAGAAAACAAACAAATTATCAAAATTCCAGAACCAATAATTAAAGATAAAACAATTAATAATTTTCTCTATAACTCAATAAATGATGAATTTACGATTAATAATTTTGTTAAAAGTGAGTTTAATAACGAAAGTACTAAAATATCATTAAATTTAATAGAAAAAAACACAAATATATCATTAGTTTTTTTAACAAGTAATTCTGGTTTAGGAAAAACTCATTTATTACACGCAATAGCTAATGAAATTAAAAAAGAAAAAAGAAGTTTTGTTTATTTTAATCCTGCTATTTTTTTAAGGGATATAGTTAATTTATTAAAAGAAAACAACAATGATATCATTACTAAATTATTAGAATACTACTCAAATGTAGATTTAGTCTTATTTGATGATTTTGAAACAATCGCAGAAGGAAATAAAATAGCTACTAAAAATTTTATATTTCAAATAATTGATACTAGATTGCAAAATAAAAAGCCTACTATCATTGCTTCTCAAAAAGAAATTAATAGTTTAAAAGAAGTTCTTGACGAAAAACTTATCACAAGATTATCTTCTGGATTTATAACAAAAATAAATGAACCTAAAAAAGAAGATTTAATGAAAATTTTGGAATTTTTATTAACAGAAAATGGAATAAATATTTCTAATATAAATGAAAAGTCTAAAAATTATATTATTAGAAATCATTCAAAAAATATAAGTTCTTTAATAGGAGCTGTAAAGAGAATTGATTTTTATAAAGAAGAAATAAACAATTCTAACAATACAGAAGAAATAATATATTCAATATTTAAAGATTTAGTTAAAGAAATAGATGAAATTTTACCTGAAAATATTTTAAAAACTATTGCTAAACATTATAGAATTAATACAAAAGATATTTTAGGAAAAACTAGGGAAGCGAAAGTTGTTGTAGCTAGACATATTGCTATGAATATATTTAAAGAATTGCTTGATTGATCTTCTGTAGAAATTGGCAAATATTTTTATAGAGATCACTCAACAGTCTTAAATGCTTTTAAAAAACATAAACAAAATCAAATTAATAATAAAGATAATGAATTTGAAATTATTAAAAATAAGATTTTGGGGATAAACTAAAAAGATATTAACATCTTATCCACAATTAATAAATATTAAAAATTGATTTTTCTTTTTAAATTTATTTATTTTTTGATGTTTTTATCTTTTTATACACTTTTCAACATTACATATTATTTATATAAGGAGAAAAAATGAAGTTTTCAATTAAAAAGAAAATTATAGAACCTATAATTGATTTTATATATAGTTACATAGATACAGCAGATACATCTCCAAGCGGAAAAAGTATTGGTATAGAAATTAATTCTGATTCTTTAAAATTAATAGTAAATAACACAAGTTTTGGAGTAAAAAAAGAATTAGAAATTGATGAAACAAATATTATGTTAGAAAGAAATGGAAGAACAATTATTAATGCTTCTATTTTAAAAAATATAATTAAAAAATTTGACAGAATAATTACGTTTGAATTAGTCGGGGAAACAGTTGTAATTTACGAAGGTTCTACAAAATTTGAAATTGCTACAATTGATGATCAAAGATTTTTTATGATTGACTTTAATGAAGCTAATAATAGATTTGAAGCTGAATCTAAAAAATTGGAAAAAATAATTAATGATGTTTCTGTTTCAACAGCTACTAATACAGATAAAATCAATTCAACAATTTATAAATGTGTAAATATAAAAACAGAAAATGATAATTCAATTCGTTTTGTTGCAACAGATTCATATCGTATGTCAACAGAAATAATGAAAACTAATAAAAAAATAGATATTAATGTTGTTATAGAAGCAAAATCATTGAAAAAATTAATTACAAAAGAAACTCCAAAAAAGATTTTTGTGTTTTTTAATGACTCTAAATTAGGAATTTCTTATAAAGAAACAATAATTCAATTAAATCTAACAAATCTAAATTATTTAGATACTTCTAAATTATTTGATTTTGAAATTAAAAATGTAATTTATATAGATAAAAATGAATTATTAAAAATAATTAATAAAGCCGTTTTTATGGTTAATGAAAAAGCAAGAAGACTTGAATTTAAATTTTCACAAGAAGGAATTAAATTAAATTTTGAAATACCAGAAATTGGAAGTTCTCAAGCTTATACAAATAATTATCTTTTAGAAGGTCCTGATTTTGAAATGGATATAGATTTTAATTTTCTAAAAGACGCATTAAGTGTTTTGGAAAATGATAAAATAAAGATAAATATTAGTGCTAGATATGATAGATTGCTTTTTATTTCTGAAAAAGATCCAGAAAACAAGCAATTAATAACACCACTTAGAAGATATTAAGAAATAAGGAGTAAATTATGATTATAAAAATAAAAGGTGACTCAATAAAAGTTAGTCAATTTCTTAAAAAAATAGATGAAATTCAAACAGGTGGTGCAGCAAAAGGGTTTTTACAAAACAATGTTGTTAAAATTAACGGACAAATTGCCCAAGGAAGATCAACAAAAATTCGTCCTGGGGACATCGTTTGAGTAAATGACACTTTAATTAAAGTTGAATCAGAATTAGAAACAATTTAGTTTAAAAAATAATTAAAATAAAAATTTTAATTATCAACACTAGGAGAAAAAAATGGAAAATAATTTTTACTATGAAATAAAACAAGAAAAAAGTGATAAAAGTTATGTTGCTTTATGTCTACTTTCTTTCTTTTTAGGATGCTTAGGTATTGATAGATTTTATGCCGGAAGAATCGGATTAGGTGTATGTAAACTATTATTTGGTTGAATGAGAATGGGTATTTGACCACTTGTAGATTTTATTTTAGCTATTGCAGGTAAGCAAAAAGATTCAGAAGGAAAATACATTACACAATAAAAAAACGCTTTTTAGCGTTTTTTTGTTATTTTAAATAATTTTTAATAAAACTTAAAAAATCAAAATAATTTAAGTTCATTTTTTCACCAATTTTAACAACTGAGTATTTTAAAATAAATTTAGCAAATTCTTCTTTTGATATTTTGTAATTTACTTCTAAATTAAGTTGTTCTTTATTGTTATAAAAGAAACTAAAAGTTTCATTGATAAATTTTTTATAAAATAATTTTGTTCCTCTTGGTGTTCAAGCAATTTTACTTCGAATATGTTCTTCAAGATTGTAAGACATAACTCCATTTTTTGTTTGTAAATTGTAATTCAATTTTTGAACTTGAATTTGCGGGTAGTTTTCAATATCGATAGCATCAACATCTTTAAATTTTAAAATAATAGGATTTTTCATTTTTAAAACTCAAAATAAAATCGAAAAAATTAATATAACTGATAAAGGAATTAATAAACTAAAACAACCTACAACTACAAAGAAAACATTTTTATCAATATTAAAAAAATACATTATTTTTAAATAATTTAAAACAAAAATTATTAATAAAATGGAATTAATTAATAAAAAAACTAAATATAGATAAATTTTTGATAAAAAGAAATTTTTACTAAATAAAAAATAAAATTTACTCTTAAAAGCTCTTTTAGCTTGTGAAATTACTTTAATTTGCGAAAAAATAATAAAGTTAAATAAAATTCATAATAAAAAAGCAAATTGCATTATTTTTCTCCTCTGTTTAGATATTTTAAAACCGGTTTGTATTTAATTCTATGGTATTTGCACGGACCGAATTTTTCAAGAGATTCTAAATGTTTTTTAGTTCCGTATCCTTTGTTATTTTTCCAAAAATATTGTGGAAATTGAAGATCTAATTGGTCCATAATTTTATCTCTTTCTACTTTAGCTACGATACTTGCAGCTGCAATTGAAATTGCGATCGAATCACCTTTCACAAGGTTATGAAGCGGTTTTTCTGTTTGGATTTTTTCATAATCAGTTAAAACAATTTGATATTTAATTCTAGCTTTCTTCAAACATTTTTCCATTCCTAAAATTGAGGCTTTTTTAGGACCTAATTTTTCTATTTCCTCTAAAGAAACGACATAATACCCAAAATCTAAAGCATCTCTTTGAATCTCTAAATAAACTTCTTCTCTTTGTTTTGGAGATAATTTTTTTGAATCTTTGATTTTAAGATTTTGATAATCAGAATTAAAAATAACATAACCTACAACTAATGGTCCTGCTAAACATCCTCTACCAACCTCATCTAAACCGATAACAACTTGATTAGGGCCAAAAGTATTAATTTCATAATCTAACATATTTTAATTATATTTTGTTTTAATTCAAGGTTATTAAACTTGATAAAATTTAATAAAGAAAGAGGTTTTATGGCTAATTTACTTAAAGGTATTTGCGATAGTTGTAAAAAACCATATGAATATTTATATGGAGATATTGAATTAACTATTCAATTAAAGTTTTTTTTAAACACAATAAGTAGTAAACAAATTAATTTATTAGATAAAACAAAATTTGATAATTTTTATAGAAATTATATCGAGCAACAAATGTCTCAAATGGGAGAATTTTCAGAAGAAAGAATTAACAAAACACTCGACAATCTTTATCAAGATATATTAAGTGCATTAACTAGTGAAGAGCAAGAACTTCTTAAAAGAAATATCTTAATGGATTCGTTAGTAACTATTGTGCCAATGTATGATCAAACAAAAGTTGGAACAGATGAAGCAAAAGTCATTTTTTCTCAATTTTTAAGGTTAAATTTCTTAGGTGGAAAAACATACCAAAGAGAATTTAAGAATCACCAAATAATTACAACAAGTGAAGATCAAAGATTTATGTTATGTCCTAAAGAAGAAACTCATACAGTTAGAATTTTATTTGAGGAAAAAATTTAATGGTTGCAAGAGATGAAGATTTAATTAATGCTTATCAAACCGAAACTGGACAAAGAATTTACACAAGAGCAGTTTTTGAAGTTGGTCTTTGAAAATCAGAAGAAAAACTAATTAAAAAATATGCTAAAACTACTGATCTTGTCCTTGATTTAGGAACTGGTTCAGGTAGAGTTGCGTTTGCTTTGAAAGATTTAGGATATACAAAAGTTATAGCAACAGATCTTTCGAGTGAATTAATTAAAAACGCAAACTATATTAAAGAAAATAATAATTATCAAGGAATTGATTTTTATTTAACTAAAAATCAATCTTTAAAATTTTTAAAAAATAATTCTGTGGATTTTGCTTTTTATTCTTTTAATGGTTTAATGTGTGTTCCGTTGCAAGATGAGCGAATCAAAATTTTAAAAGAAGTAGAACGAGTTTTAAAAAAGAATTCTTATTTTATTTTTACAGCAAAAATGATTGAAGGTGACTTGTTTTTAGAAAAATATATCAAAGAACAAGAAGAAAAACAATTATTAAGAAAACTGGACCCGAGAATAGAATTAATCGGTGATTCGATTTACTTAATTGATGGTAAAGAAGGTTTTTTACATTTTTCTTACCATCAAGAATTAGAAGATTTGATTAAAAAATATACAAATTTTGAAGTTATAGAAACAAAAACAAGAGATGAACTAGCAAATGAAAATGAGTTTGTAAAGAAATTTAGTGATAACACGACTTTTTGAGTTCTAAGAAAAATATAATAAGTGATTTATTGTAATATTTGTGTATTTATAATTAGAAAATAAAACTTTTTTATAAATAATAAAATATTTTAGTTTTTAATTAATTTGTAATTTGTTTTTTAAAGATATAAAAAGACACAATCCTTTCTTTTTGGAATAAACTGGGACACGAAAAGTGGACAAAAAGTTTAATTTACTAAAACACCTCAACACTCTTGAGGTGTGCTCGATTGTAATTTGCATTGCAACGAAAAAAATTGAAAAACAAAAGAAAAAAGCATGGTTTTATCCACGCTTTTTTTGTGTTTTTTAAAAATTATTTAAAATTTTTTGTGGTGTTTTTGAGAATAGGTACACCATATGAATTATAAAAGAATTACATTTAAAACGAGAGTTCAATTAGAATTTTTTTAAAAAATAGTTCACTCTCTATAGAACAAATTACTAAAGAAATTGGATTTTCAAAATCTACAATTTGAAGAGAAATCAAAAATAATTCAACAGAAAATGGATATATAGCAGAAGAGGCTGAAAAGAAACATAAAATAAGAGAAAAATGAAAATATCAATTTAAATTAGAATCTGAATTTTCTTATTACAATGATTTTACAAAAGCTTTTTTAAATATATATAATCCTATTTTTTTAGGAGTCAAAAATTCCAGATTAATAGTATATAATACCAATAATTTTCCTGTCCCTTCTTTAAAAACTTTGTACAACTGAATTAATAGTGGTTTATGAGCATTAACAAAGAAAAATAAATTACGAAGTTATTATAAAAAAGGCGGAAAAAGAAATGGGAATGTTTTAACAAGACTTGTTGGAAATAGATATATAGTTCCTATAACTTTTAGGCCTAAAAATATTAATGATAGGTCAGAATTCGGGCACTGAGAAGCTGATTTAATAATTGGAAAAACAGGTTCAAAAAGCGAACATTTACTAACTTTTGAAGAAAGAAAAACTAGGTATGGATTAATAAGAAAAGTACCTAATAAAAACCCTTGAATTGTAGCTAAAATTTTATTCGAATTAATTAAAGAAAGAAAATTAAATGTGAAGTCTATAACAATTGATAACGGATTTGAATTTAAGATCTTTTTCATGATAGGATATAGGCTACAAATTAAAATTTACAAAGCCGATGCATATGCATCTTTTCAAAAAGGTTCAATAGAAAACTTCAATGGATTAGTAAGAAGACAATACCCGAAGAAAACAAATTTTAACAAAATACTAGATGAAAATATAATAGAAACAGAAAGAAAAATTAACAATATGCCAAGAGAAATATTAGGTTTTTTAACATCTGATGAATTATTTTTTAATTGAAATTATTTTAAAGAACCTTGAGATCCAAAAATCAAAGAAATGCAATTATATGAATATTCTTATAGAAAAAGAAGATCTAACACCAAAAGAAATAAGTTCTTTAAAACTTATAAAAATAGTTAATTAAAACTCAAAACAAAAACACCAAAAAAACACCTCCCTAAATTTCTCAAGGGAAGGTGTTTTTCGTTGCACTGCAAGTTACACTCGAGCACACCTCAACACTCTTGAGGTGTTTTTCAATTTAATACTGATTGAATTCTTTCGTTGTTGTATCAAAACACAAAATCATCAATCAGTGATTTTAATTCATTAAAAGTTATTTTTGTAATATCGATTAATTTTAAACATTCTGATTTTAAAATTGAAAAGAAATATTCTGCTTCTCTATTATCTAAAGAATTTCCTACTCTACCCATTGATACAACACCATTGTTTTTCTGAATTAAATCTACATAAGTTTTTGAAGAATATTGGAAACCATGATCAGAATGACCTATTCATTTTTTATCCATTTTGATTTTAGACATATGTTCCATTACTAGTTCTAAATCATTTCTTTTTGAAAGATTATAATTAACAACAAATTTGCTTTTGTGATCAATCGCAACAGATAAAAATACAAAATTGTTTAAGCAATCTTTTGGTGCAGAAATATAAGTAACATCAGTGGCAATTATTTGGCTTGTCTCTCCGTGATAATCACGATTAACAAGATCTATAAATTTTACGTTTGTGTTCTTTTGTTCTCTATCTATTTTCTTTCTTCTGATTAAACAAAATAAGTTTAATCTTCTCATCGCTCTACCAATAGTCCTATAATTTAGATCTATTTGGAATTTTGTTCTAATATAACTTTCCAATCTTTTTCTACCAAACAAACCCTTATTTTTCTTAAATGACTTAATTATTAATTCATCATATTTAGTATTTACAGATTTTTTTCTTGTTTGCTGCTCTTTAGTTTTTAGATTGTGAATTGTTGACTTAGATTTATTAAAGCATAGGCCCAATTTTCTTGTAGAAAGTGAAGATTTCTTAATTTTAGAAATATCAACTTCAATATTATTTCTATCAAAAGAGTCTTTATAAATTTCTAAAATTTCAATCAATTGTTCCTTAGGCATTTTTTCTCATTCCTTTTTTACAATTTCAATAGGAGTAATTTTTTGCCTTTTTGGTCTACCTGACCCTTTACCTTTTTTAGATGATTTACCTGTTTGCGATTCTATATTTATCATTCCTAAATTATATCTGTTATACTTGAAGACAAAATATTTTTTAGCCTCATTGAATTTTCTATCAAAAAAACTAAAACCTCTGATTGAATAATATTTAAGTTCAAAATCATTTTTTGATATCAAATTATTTTTGTAATCTTCATAACTATCGAATAGTTCTAATCATTCATGTGCCTTTAATTGTCTCATAATACCTCCTAAATATATAAAAACACGAAATATGGTTGTGTCCATATTTCGTGTCCTAGTTTAAACTCTCGTTTTAAATGTAATTCTTTTATAATTCATATGGTGTACCTATTCTCAAAAACACCACAAAAAATTTTAAATAATTTTTAAAAAACACAAAAAAGCGTGGATAAAACCATGCTTTTTTCTTTTGTTTTTCAATTTTTTTCGTTGCAATGCAAATTACAATCGAGCCTAGTGAAATTTTAAAAATTTAAAATTTCACTAGTTTTCTTCTTTTTATATCATTTTAAATAAAATACCATATTATTATTTTTGATAGACCCTACTAAGGTTGTTTGTTGTGATGGTTTTACTATGAGTAATTATTTACTATAATTTTATTTTTTAATTTTAAAATTCATTTTACATACTTTTTCAAGAGCTTTTAAACCATGAATTTCTTCGAATTCTTTGACTTTAGCTTGAACTTCTTTGTTTGCTCCAAAAGGAAATTTAAAATTTCAATTTTTATTTTGTTCTTTCATTAAATATATCAAAATAAAACGAGCAATAATTGATGCACAAGCAACCGATAAATGTAGCGATTCTGCTTTATGAGCAAATAAAGCTGGTAAAGAAATATCTTCAATTTTTATTGCGTTATTTTGTTCAATAATTTTAGAATTATATTTTAGAATAGAGTTAATTGTTGAATATTGGTCAATTAAAACTAATGATGGTTCATTAGTTTTTTTTAAAATAAAATTAATAGCACTTAAATGTGCAATAAATTTTATTTCATTTGCATTATAAAATTTCGATAATTTATTATAACCTTCTTGTGATAAACGATAAATAGAGTGAGGGATCGTTTGTATTAATTGCTTTCCGATTTTAATTATTTGTTTTTCACTTAATAATTTTGAATCTTTGACACCTAAATCTTTCACTTGTTTTAGCAAATGGTTAGGAACGAAAGCAGCACAAGCAATTAAAGGTGTAAAGTAATCTCCAACACCCGTTTCATCAACACCAATTATTTTTTCTTGTTCAAGATTAAATTTTTCTAAATTATCAAATATTTTCATTTTTTAAGGTTCCTAAATTATTCTTCTTCTGTGAGTTTTGCTACTTTTTTTCTTCTGTTTCTTGATTTTTCGATTTCTTCTTCTGGATTATCTAAGAATTTATTGATATATCAACCTACTCCACCATCTTTGTTTGTTTTAGAAATTCTGATTGTTGCATATTTTTTAACATCTTTTGAAGCATTGCTCATTGCAACAGAAATGTTTGCAACTTTAAACATTGGAACATCATTAAATCCATCTCCAAGAGCAATTGTGTTTTCAACATCAATATCATAGTAACGGATTAACATACTTAATGCTTTACCTTTATTCGCTGTAATATTGGTCATATCAAAAACAGGAGATAATCCTTCACCTTTTGATCAATATGAAAACTCGGCAAGATCTCCGTAACGTCTTTTTAAGTATTGTCTAAGTTGTTCAACATCTGTTGTTTTTTGAACATCAAAAATAATTCCAGTTGGCATTAACGGTAATTTATGAAAATCAAGACCAATTTGCAATTTTGAAGTAGTTTTAAAACCAAAAACTTTTTCTAAATCTTCGTCTCTATGTTGTAATTGCACTCAATCTGGACCTTCAATTGCAATATTTGAAATTTCAGCTTTAACTTTTGGGTCACCCAAAACATATAAAGCTTCGTTCAAATTTAAATATTTAATGTAAGGAATAAATTCGTCATCATAAGGGTGGTGAATGTGAGCACCATTATAGTTGGAAACTACTGTTTTTAAACCTAATTCATCATAAATGAATTTTGTACTTCTTCAAGGACGTCCTGTTAAAATACAAACAACATGACCTTCATCAGTTGCTCTTTTAATTGCTGCAACAGTTTGATCATGAATTTGTCCTGTTGCACTAGATTGAAGTGTAGTTCCGTCTAAATCAATGGCAAAAAGAAATCTCTTTTTACCGGTTAAATTATCTCTAAGTGTATCTTTCATACATCTCCTTCAGTAGTTTTGAAAATTTTTTTAATATAAATTGTTATATTATTATATCACTTTTGTCTTTTTGTGGTTATATTTCCATATTAGCTTGCAATAAAATTTTTTTCTTGCTTGAAAATAATTTTATTTAAGTTTATTTAACATCTTCGTTTTATTGTTTAGAATTTTAAAAAAAGGTTAAAATTATATTGAAAAAGAAAGAGCCAATTATCTTTACTTTATCCCAACCAAATAAGGAGTTGAAGATTATGAAATACAAAAGGATTTTGTTAAAACTTTCAGGTGAAGGTTTTGCAAACAAAGAAAAACATTTAGCGATTGATTATGAACTTGTTTCTAAAATTGCCCAACAGTTAAAAACTGTTGTTGCTCGTGGAGTTGAAGTTTCTATTGTTATTGGTGGTGGTAACTTTTGAAGAGGTGCTTCTGCAGAAAAAAACGGAATACCTAGAAATAGAGCTGATTACATTGGTATGCTTGCTACCATTATGAATGGTTTAGCTTTACAAAGTGGTTTTGAACACGCAGGACTTAAAGCGAGAGTGCAAAGTTCTTTAAATATCGATAAACGTGTTGCTAAATATTATATTAATGAAAAAGCAACTAAATATCTTGAAGAAGGTGAAGTTGTAATTTTTGTTGGAGGAACAGGAAGACCTTACTTTACAACTGATACAGCTGCAACACTTTATGCTTCAGAAATTGGTGCAGATGTTATTTTAATGGGAAAAAATAATATTGATGGAATTTATGATTCTGATCCAAAGAAAAACCCAAATGCTCAAAGGTTTGATAAAATAACATATGATGAAATTTTAGAAAGAAGCTTACAAGTTATGGATCTAACAGCAACAAGTATGGCCAGAGATAACGGAATTTCTTTAGTTGTATTTAATTTATTAGAAGAAAACTCAATTATTAAAGCTTTAGAAGGTACAATTACACATACGGAGGTTACAAAATAATGGAATTTGAATTATTTGAACTAGAATTTGAAGAAAAGGTTGAGAAGGCACTTAATCATTACCGTTTTGAATTATCAAAAATTTCAACAGGAAGAGCCAATCCTCAATTAATTAAAGGAATTAAGGTGAATTATTATGATGTGATGACACCGCTTGAAGAATTAGTTAACATTAGTGTTCCTGAACCACAACAACTTTTAATTAAACCTTATGACATTACTTCGATTAAAGAAATTTTAAAAGCATTAGATAAAGCGAATTTAGGAATTCAACCAGTAGATGAAGGTAATCAAGTTCGTTTAACATTTCCTCCTTTAACAACAGATAGACGTAGAGAAATGGTTAAAAGTATTGCTAAATTTACAGAAGCTGCAAAAGTTGGGGTAAGAAATGCTCGTCAAGATGCAAACAAAGTAATTAAAGCATCAGAAGAGCTTTCAGAAGATGTCCAAAAAACATACTTAGATAAAATTCAAAAATTAGTTGATAAAAATATTGATAAAATTAGCGAACTAGCTAAAGAAAAAGAATCTGAATTAATGAATAAATAAATATTGGGTAACCAATATTTTTTATTACTTCTTATTTAAGATTATGCAGAATAAAATAATGTATTATTTAATATATGTATGATAATATAGCTGCAATTAGTTCAGGTTTACATATTAATCAACCAATTTCAATTGTGCGTGTTTGTGGACCTGATGCTGAAGAAATCGTTAAAAAAATTTATAAAGGTAAGATTGGACAAGACCATCAAATCACTTATGGTCATATTTATGATCAAGAGAATTTAATTGATGAAGTTCTTGTGATGTGATTTATCGGTAAAGAGAAAGATGGTCAAAAAATTTTCAATAATTATGTTGGTGAACCAATTGTTGAAATTAATTGTCATGGTGGGATAGTGGTTACTAATCAGATTTTAGAACTACTTTTAAAAAACGGAGCTAGGTTAGCAGAGAAAGGTGAATTTACACGAAGAGCTTTTTTAAATGGAAAAATGGATCTTGTCAAAGCAGAAGCAGTTCATGATTTAATTTTTGCTCAAACAACAACACAAGCTAAAGCATCTGTCAATCGTTTCAAAGGAAAAACAAGCGATCTTCTTGATAAATTTCTTTATGATTTAGGGGTAGCGATAGGACTTTGTGAAGTAAGTATTGATTACCCAGAATATACTGATGTTCAAAACGTAGATAAAGATACGATTTACAAAATTATTTTAGATTTATCTACTAGATTAAAAGAAATTGTCAAAATTTCAGAGGATTCACGTTATATTTTTGATGGAGTTAGAGTTGCTCTTTTAGGAAAGCCAAATGTAGGAAAAAGTAGTATTTTAAATGCCCTTTTAGCAGAAGATAAAGCGATAGTAACCGATATAGCAGGAACAACAAGGGATTTAGTTGAAGCTTCATATCAAATTGATGGAATGCTTTTTAAATTAGTTGATACAGCAGGGCTTAGAAAGACAAATGAAAAAATTGAGCAAATTGGAATTGAAAAATCTT
This sequence comes from Mycoplasmopsis gallopavonis, assembly GCF_900660635.1. Classification (GTDB taxonomy): domain Bacteria; phylum Bacillota_I; class Bacilli_A; order Mycoplasmatales; family Metamycoplasmataceae; genus Mycoplasmopsis; species Mycoplasmopsis gallopavonis. Next base: position 124,823 of record NZ_LR215031.1, on the reverse strand, counting down.
TAAAACAAATTCAAGAAGCAGATTTAGTTATTCATGTGATCGATCCAACCCAAAATAAAGATGAGTTTGATATAGAAATCGAAAAACGAGCCAAAGAATTAGGTAAGTTTTATATTAAAGTTCAAAACAAATTGGATTTAGAAAAAATTAAAGCAAATGATTTAATTTATGTATCAGCATTAAATAATGATATTAAAAGTCTCGAAGAAGCACTTGTTGCTAATTTTAAAAATATTGACATTATGGATGAAAGAATTTTCAATAATACACGACAATTATCTTTAATTAAGTTGGCTTTAAATTCATTAGAAAATGCAAAATTAACTCTTGATGATTTGATGACTTTTGACTTAATTATTGTTGATTTATATGATGCGTGAGATGCTTTGCAAAGCATTAAAGGAAATGTTAATCGTGAAGATTTATTAGATATCATGTTTAGTAATTTTTGTTTAGGAAAATAGTATGGGAAAAAAAAGAAATAAATTTATAGACGCACACTGTCATATTAGTTTAGATATTTATAAAGATGAAGCAATTATTGAAGAAATCATGTTAGCTGCCTTACATAATAAAATAGATTTTTTCATTGTTAATGGCGGACACACAAAGGAAAATCTTTATGTAAAAGAACTAGCTAAAAAATATGATTTAGTTAAACCTTGTGTAGGATTTCATCCCGAAGATAAACCACAAGGAAATGAAGGAGAAATTCTTGAATCTTTAATTGATGAATCAATTGTTGCAATCGGAGAAGTTGGACTTGAATATTTTTATGATTGAGGTTCATCAAGAGAACAGCAACTAGCAAGTCTTAGAAGTCAAATTCAAGTTGGAATTAAACATGATTTACCAATTGTAGTTCACCTTAGAGATAAAGAAGATAGCGATCAAGCTTATCAGGATTTTTATGATATTATGAAGGAAAATCCTAATTTAAGAGTTATGCTTCACACTTTTGTAGGAACAGTAGAATGAGCAAAGAAATTTTTAGAGTTTCCAAATCTTTATCTTTCTTTTAGTGGTGTGTCAACTTTTGGTAGTGCAGAAAATACTCGTGAAGTTATTAAAATCACACCTTTAGATCGTATGTTATTAGAAACTGATGCACCCTTTTTAAGAGTGCATCCTTACACCGGTGAAAAGAATGAACCAAACACAATTCTTTATGTTTATTATTATGTTGGTGGTTTAAAAGGAATTGGTATGGAGAAATTTGTTGATCGAATTAATCGAAATGTAAGAAATTTATTTAGGATTAAAGACTAATGAAAAAAGAACATAAAAAGCCTGTTTTTGCAAAAAAAGAATATGGACAAAATTTTTTACAAGACAAAAATTTTGTACAAAAAATCGTTAATGTTTTCCCGATTGAAAACGAGAAAGTTTTAGAAATTGGACCAGGTCGTGGTGCTTTAACACAAGAAATCTTAAAAAAAGCACAAAAATTAACTGCTTTTGAAATTGATCCAGATATGATTGAAGTTTTAACTAATACCATTGATAGTGAAAAATTCGATTTAATTCACCAAGACTTTTTGAAAGCGAATTTAGATTCATTTAATAATACATATATTCTTGCAAATATACCTTACTACATAACAACAGACATTCTTTTTAAAATTTTTGAAAATCGAGAAAAATTCAAAGGTGTTTTGTTAATGGTGCAAAAAGAAGTTGCAGAGAGAATTGTTGCAAATAAGCAAACTAAAGAATATTCAAAATTATCAGTGAGTGCTCAGTACCTGGCTAATTGTAAAATTGAATTTATTGTACCTAAAACAGCTTTCGCACCAGCTCCTAAAATAGATTCAGCAATTATTTCTTTAGTTTTTAAAAAACAAGAACAAACAATAAAATGAGATTTGTTGAAAGAATTCTTTAAACTTTGTTTTTTAGCAAGACGAAAAAAACTATCTTATGCTTTAAAAACAAAATATTCATCTACTAATATAGAAAACGCTTATCAAAAATTAGGATATACAGATAATCTTAGAATTCAAGAATTATCAGTTGATCAGATTGTAGAACTTTATAATTTACTTGAAAGCAAAATATAACCATTTATCTTTTTACATAAAGAAAAAGGTTTCCGTGTAAAAAAACAAATTTAGATTCCTTAGTTTGAGGGATCTTTTTTTATCTTTATTTTTTTAAAAATTATTTATTTATAATAAATATAGATACATAAAACTAAGGAGTTAGCAAATGAGTAAAAAAATAAAAATTAAATTAAAAAGTTTAGACAATTTTGAATTTGAACTTGAAGAAAATGCAGAAGCTGGTGATTATTTTTCATTAAAAGATTGACAATTTCATGATGAAAATGTTGTTTTTGAATTTTTAAGTAATAACGGCCAAATTTTCAAAAATCAGGCCGCAAAACAAATTAAAGAAGAATTAAGAAGCAATATCGAAACTCTTCCTGAATATTTAAAAATGAAAGACGATTTATCAAAACAAATTGTTGATAAAAATTTAGAAGAACAAAAACTTAAAAATGAAATTGAAAAATTAAAAAAAGAAATAGAAGATCAAAAAAACAATTTAGAAAAAGAAAAACAAATTTTAAAATTAGCAGAAGAACAAAAATTAAGTGAAAAAATTAATGAACTTCAAAATACTATTTCTAAAAAACAATCAGAAATTGACTCACTCACTACTAAGTTAAAGGATGAAAAAGAAATTTTAGAATTAAAGAAACAACAAGAAATCGAAGACTTAAAACGTTCATTTAACGAAAAAAAGGAAGAAGAAATTTCAAAATTAAAAAAAACAAATGATGAAAAACTTCAAAATGAACAAAAAAAATGAGATGAAGAAAAGATAAACTTATACAAACAAATATCTCATGTTGAAGGTAAATATCAAGGTATTTTAGAAAGAAAAAGTTCTTCAACAATTAAAACCGACGGTAATGATTTTGAGGAAAAAATTTACGAAATTCTTCAAGACGCATTCGGAAACAGAAGTGAACATGTAGAATTTCAAAAAGCAACTCAACCAATTCAAACAGAAGAAGAACGCATTAATAACGAAAATAAGCGTGGAACAATGCCAGATTTTATTGTAACTTTTTATGATCCTACACATAATTCTGAAGGTATTCTTGAAAGAACAGAAATCGGAAAAATTGTAATTGAAGCAAAAGCTTTAAGTTCTAAAAATGGTTCAAGAAAAAATGAAGATTTCTTGCCAAAATTAGAAAAAGATAGAAAGAAAAACAATGCTCAAAAAGCAATTCTTGTAACTGAATTGGAGCCAGATCAAAATTTATTTATTCGAAATCATTTTCAATATCCAGATATCTATATTATTAGAATTGATATTCTTAAAAACTTATTAGAATTATTTTTAAATTTAGCACGCAAACAATACGAACTTGAAAGTTCGATTAAATTAACACAAACTAAAACAATTGAAAAAGAATTGATTTTAAGTAAATTCAATGAATTTAAAGAATATTTAGAAACAAAATTTCAAAATATCGAAAAGAAAGTCAATGGTTTAGATGATGAAGCTGACAAATTAGAAAAAGCAGCTATAAGGCTTAGAGACATTAAAAACAAAATTCTAAATACAGAAGTTAGACTTATGAAATCAAAGATTTTAGATTTTAATATCGAAAAGAAAGTCATTAAGCCTCTTGAAAAACTTAATCATTTTAAAGATCCTAAAAACATTTTAACTAACGAGGAAATGTTAGAACTAGAAGTTGAAGAATATGATGAAGAAGAATAAAAACGATGACAGAAATAAAAATTAAATGAACTAATTTTAAGAAGATTTTTGATAATAATCCTGTTTTAATTTTTCAAACAAAAGATTCTCTTCTTAATAATTTGCAAAAAATAAATAATCAAAGAGATGAAGAAGAACAAGATGATGAAGATGAAGAACTGGATCTAAATCAAGAACAAATTGAAGAACTTCTTGATTTGCAAGGTCAAAAATTAGAATCCGGAACATCTAACTTTAATACCGCTTTTAATGAACTTCATAATTTTCAATGATTTGACTTAGAAACAGAAAAATCAGAAAATTTAAACGAAAATTATATGTTAATTAAAGCAAACAGTTTTAATAAATATAAACTTGCAGCAATTGATTTTTATCTCCAAAAATACAAGATTAACAATAATAAAGTTAAATATGTAAGTATCAAAAATTCCTTAGATGATCGAATTTCACTAACAAAAGAGTGATTAGCTGATGAAAATATTGATGTGATTATTAATCCTTGTTTTAGAGTTGAAACAGAATATAACAAAGAGCAACTTGTTTTTGAATTAAATAACTCAATTTATGATAAAAAAACTCAAAAAATAGTAGATGTTAGTTATAAATCAGTCACTAATTTAGAAAATAATATTAAATGTTTATATACTTACCTTTGTCTTAATTACCTTAAACATGATTTTTCAATGAAATTCCAAGACTATAGCGTCTTGATTATTGATCCTTTTGCTAAAAACGAAAAGAACTTCAAAAAAAATCAAATTTGATTTTATGAAGCTTTTGGTTCTCTTTGTAAGGAAAATAAATTAACAATTAAAACTAACAACAAAACTTTAAGTGTTCATAAACTACTGAGTGATTCTGGACTGTATGCATTTTTTGAGACAGGGAAATACAATTCAAATTCTAAGTTTTCATTTTTCAATTGTGTTAAATTTAAGCATTGTTTAGAATGAAAAAATAAAAATCCTAAAATCGAAGGCACTTATGATTTTGACAACCTTTTAACAACTTATGATTTTTTAGAACGCTATGGTCAAAATTTAAGTGGACTAGATATTCCGCCTTTTGAGGTTCTTGATTTTTTTAGTAGTTTTGAATATTTTTTAGAATTTTTAATTAAAAGTTATAAAGAATTTGGAGAGATAGAAAAACTTAATATTAATGCACTAAAATATTTTGCTTTTTCGGCAGGTAATGTAAGTCAGGGACAAGACAAAAAAGATAAAATATCAATCATTGATTTGAAAATCAAAAAATGATTTGATTTTCCAAAAATTGATTACCATCAAGAAATACAAATGCAAAAACATAATATAGATTCAAAAATTGGTGGAATTCTTTTACCAAAATATATTGTTAGCGATCCTGAATTAAAAACTTTAATATTAAATGCTTTAATTGGCTTTGATTATGAAAAGTTTTCAGGTAAATACTATAAAGTTAAAGATATTGTGTCAAAAGAATTTGTTGATAAAAAAGCTTCCGCTTTTAATAAAATGGATGATTATTTTAATATTAATATTGCAAATTTAATTAGAAAATTACACATTAAAGACGCAAGAATTTGTTGATATGATTATGAAGGTTTTTCAGAACTTTTTCCAATTATTGATCATTTAAATCCCTATAATCAACTAGTTAATCAAGTTTCTGTAATTATTACTAAAAACGGCAAAGAAGAAAGTGTTCAAAATATAGTTAAGGACACAAAAAATCTTAAATTACAAGACTTGTGTGAGATGATTGAAGTAATTTATGCAAACAAAGCAGATTACTTTGTGGTTTTTAATAAAGCTTATGAAAATACTAGAAATAAGGAAATTTTAGAGTTTGTCAAAAAAGCACATCAAGATGCTGTTTTGGAAAATATTGATCCAGAAGTTAAGGAACGTGCTAACAATTTTATAAGTTGATTTAACACAAAATATAGCAATCTAAATGAATTTATTAACATTATTAATCATATTAATGACAACACAATTGATTTAGCTGATTGTTTTGCTTTTGCAAATCTTGCTAAAAATGATAAATATGCTTTCTTTAATTCCTTAGAGCTCAAAGATTATTATGTTTTTGAAGCTAACGAAAAAACCGGAACAATCAACTTAATTGATAAAGATCCGATGAAGTTTATTTCTAAAAATCAGCCAACATTTCAAAAAACTACAATTAGTATTAAGTTTTTAAAATATTATTTTTCAATTAAAAAGATTGAAAAATATATTACATATAATCATATTAAACTCAAAAACATGATTAAACCTTATTCAGAGCTAAAGGAAGTTCAAAAAGGAACTGATGCAATGGAAAAAGCAATTCAGAGATATTTAGGGGCAATTGGAGATAATCTTTGAGAAAATCTTTTTGTTCCAAATTTAAAAATTTATTGCGAAAATGATGTTAGAGCGATGATGATGGTTTATGATTTCTTGATGTTATTAATTACAAAAGCAAAACCTGAAATTACTGATTTTGAGTACCAACTAGAAGATCCAAATCTTTATTATAAATTTGAAGGTGATAAAATAGTTTTAGGTAAATAATCTAAAAACACTATTAAAAAATTAATTAATAGTGTTTTTTATTTACTTTTTTTCAGAAAATAAAAAATTAAAAAACTTGATACACACGGATAAGTTGTTGTATAATTGTTAAGCTATTTAAAATAATAGCTATTGTTAAATATTAATCATTAAAAATCAAAAATTTAAGAAAGGATGTAGAAAATGCCTACAACAAACCAATTAGTTACAAATGGTCGTAGCTCAAAAATTAAAAAACAAAATGCTCCTGCATTAAACATTAGCTACAACTCATTAATTAAAAAAGCTAAAAAAATGGCTTCTCCATTCAAACGTGGAGTATGTACTCGTGTTACTACAATGACACCTAAAAAGCCTAACTCAGCTTTACGTAAATATGCCCGTGTTAAATTATCAAACGGAATGGAAGTTACAGCTTACATTCCTGGTGAAGGACACAACTTACAAGAACACTCTGTTGTTTTAATCCGTGGAGGTCGTGTTAAAGACTTACCTGGGGTTAGATACCACATCGTTCGTGGAACACAAGATGCAGCTGGAGTTGCAAAACGTAACCAAGGACGTAGTTTATACGGAACAAAAAAAGCTAAATAATTTTAAACTTCAATCATATTAATAATTAGAAAGGAATACTTATGTCAAGAAAAAACAAGCACCTATCCGTGAAGTACTTGCAGATCCAGTTTTTAACTCAGTTATTGTTACTAAGTTAATTAACCAAATTATGCTTGACGGAAAAAAATCAATTGCACAAGATATTTTATATTCAGCATTTGAAATCGTTAAAGAAAAAACAGGTAAAGAACCAATGGAGGTTTTCTTAGAAGCTGTTGAAAACATCACTCCACAATTAGAAATTCGTACAAGAAGAATTGGAGGAACAAACTACCAAGTTCCTACAGAAGTTCCTGCACGTAGAAAACAAACATTAGCACTTAGATGATTAGTGCAATACTCTCGTTTAAGAAACGAAAAAACAATGGATGTTCGTTTAGCTAACGAAATCATTGATGCATCAAACAAAACTGGGGGAGCTATCAAAAAACGTGAAGACACACACAAAATGGCAGAAGCAAACCGTGCTTTCGCTCATTTCAGATGATAGTCTTTACTTTCTTTAGGTAATAATTATGGCTAGAGATTATGATTTAAAAGATTACCGTAATATCGGTATTATGGCTCACATTGATGCAGGGAAAACAACAACAACAGAAAGAATTTTATTCCACACAGGAAAAATTCACAAAATCGGAGAAACACACGATGGTGCTTCTCAAATGGACTGAATGGCTCAAGAGCAAGAACGTGGTATTACTATTACTTCTGCTGCTACAACAGCATTCTGAAAAGGAAAAAGAATCAACATTATCGATACACCAGGACACGTTGACTTTACAGTTGAAGTTGAACGTTCATTACGTGTATTAGATGGTGCTGTTGCGGTTCTTGATGCTCAATCAGGAGTTGAACCTCAAACAGAAACAGTTTGAAGACAAGCTACAAACTATAGAGTTCCACGTATTGTTTATGTAAACAAAATGGATAAAGCTGGAGCTGACTTTGCGGCTTCTGTTGCTTCTGTTAAACAACGTCTTGGAGGTAACGCTGTTGCAATTCAATGACCAATTGGAGCAGAATCAGATTTTAAAGGAATTATTGATCTTGTAACAAGACAAGCTTTCACATACAATGGTGAAGCTCAAGAAGAAGAATTTCCAACAGAAATTCCAGCTGATTTAAAAGAAATTGTTGAAATTAAACGTCAAGAATTATTAGAAGCTGTTGCAAACTTTGACGAAGAATTAATGATGGTAGTTTTAGAAGGTGGTGACATTGATGAAGCTACATTTAAAGAAGCAATTAGAAAAGCTACTTTAACATCAGAATTCTTCCCAGTTGTTTGTGGTACATCATTTAAAAACAAAGGTGTTAAGAAAATGATTGACGCTGTTGTTGATTACTTACCATCACCTTTAGATGTTCCTGCTATTAAAGCTTACAATGGTGAAGAGGAAGTAACAGTTCAAGCAACAGATGATGGTGCTTTTGCTGCTCTTGCTTTCAAAGTTATGACAGACCCATTCGTTGGATCTCTTACATTCTTCCGTGTATACCGTGGGGTATTAGAAAAAGGAAGTTATGTAATTAACTCAACAAAAGATCAAAAAGAACGTATTGGACGTATCTTACAAATGCACGCAAACAGCCGTGTAGAAATCGATGAATGTCGTGCTGGTGATATTGCTGCTGCTGTTGGACTTAAATTTACAACAACAGGAGATACATTAGTTGCTGAAAAAACAGCTCCAATCGTACTTGAAAAAATGGTTTTCCCAGAACCTGTTATTTCTCAAGCTCTTGAACCAGAATCAAAAGCTGCAACAGAAAAACTTTCATTAGGACTTCAAAAATTAGCTGCCGAAGATCCAACTTTCAGAACATACACAGATGAAGAAACAGGACAAACAATTATTGCCGGAATGGGTGAATTACACCTTGACATTATTGTTGACCGTCTTAAACGTGAATTTGGTGTTCAAGCTAAAGTTGGTGCACCTCAAGTTTCATACCGTGAAACAATTACAAAAACAGCTGATGTCGAAGGAAAACACATTAAACAATCTGGTGGTAAAGGACAATACGGACACGTATGAATTAAATTTGAACCAAACCCAGATGGTGGATTTGAATTTGTGGATAAAATTGTTGGTGGAAAAATTCCTAAAGAATACATCAAATCAATTCAAAAAGGACTTGAAGAAAAAATGGCAGCAGGTATTCTTGCTGGTTATCCAATGATAGATGTTAGAGCAACATTATTCGATGGATCATACCATGATGTCGACTCTTCAGAAATGGCATATAAAATTGCTGCTTCTAAGGCTCTTACAAAAGCAAAAGATCAAATTGGAACAGTTCTTTTAGAACCAATTATGGATGTTTCAGTAGTTGTTCCTTCAGATCACATGGGGGATGTAATTGGAGATCTTTCACGTCGTAGAGGACTTGTAAATGATCAAGAACAAAGAAATGATGGAGCTGTTATCGTTAGAGCTCATGTTCCTCTTGCAGAAATGTTTGGTTACTCAACAGAGCTTAGATCTATGACAAGTGGACGTGGTACATACCAAATGCAATTCGATCACTACGAAAAAACACCAAAAAACATTTCAGATGAAATTATTAAACGTAGAAACATTCAAGCAAAAGATGAAGATTAATATTTAACTTAGTTATTTGTTATTATGTTTTCTATAAAATCATATAAGTAGGCATTTGCCTACTTTTTTCTTTAATTTCACAAATTAAAACCTGAGTTTCCAAGTTGAGACGCTATAAAAAACGAATACATCTATAAATAAGGTGTATTCGTTTTTTTACATTTAAAATTACACACATAGAATTAACTCATACATGCGATAAAATCTTTATAAATTTTTATATTTTCTTTGTGGTTTTCATCCAAATCATTAATTATTTCTTGTACCACTTTTCCATTTACTTCTTTTTTTGTTATAGTCATCATTCTTAATGAATCCACAAATAAATCTAACGTCACTTTTTGTATTTCTCCATTGATTTCATAATATTTCTTTAATTTATAAAGACAGTATTTTAAAACAACAAGAGCAATGAAACATAATAAAAGATGTGCAAGTATATGCTGTTCATTATGAACAAAAACAGGTCTAACTTGTAAAGAAGATTTTAATGTTCTGAAATTTTCTTCTACTTTTCATTGTTTTCTGTAAATTTCATTAGCTTTTTCTGGTGTTAAATCTAAAATATTGGTTTCAATAATGTAAAAACCATCTTCAGATTCTTTTTTCTTAATTTTCTCTCAATTTAATTTACCCACTGTTTTGCCATCAATGTCCATGTATTTCTTTTTATATTCTGGAACTAAAGAACTAAGTGGGGGTTCTCCATTTACAGTTTTCTTATTCAATTTATCAATAAAATTATTTCTTTTTAATTTATCTAAAGTCTTTTTCCCAGGACTGAAAAACACACATCATTTTCTGTATTTACCATTAAATCTATTTTTGTTTCAAACAGATTCAACAATTTGTTCTTTCCAAAACATTTCATCTCTAAAAACATAATGTTTGTCCTCAAGAATGAATTTTTTCATCCCAATACTTAATGTATCTAATCTTTTTTGGAATATATATTTAATTCCTTTTTGTTCTAGGAAACGTAAGTTTGCATTGTTATTTATTCCACGATCTGCAACTATTATAATATCCTTTATTTTATAGATTGATTGAAGTTCTAAAACGAAGGATAACATTGTTTTACCATCAGCCGTGTTACCTGGGAACACTTTATAGTGTATTGGTATTCCGTTTTCATCTACAGCCATTGCTATGACTACTTGATCTTCATTGTGTTTTCCGTCTTTTGAAAAACCGTTTTTTCTTATTCCTTCTCTTGTAAAGCTTTCAAAATAAACTGTTGTGTTATCGAAGTGAAAAACTTTATTATTACGATTTGTGAATTCATTTATTTTTTGAAATAAATTGACTAAAACAGAATTCTTATTTTCGAAAATAACATCAAGATAGTTATATATTGATGATTTTTTAACATTAATATCATTTATAAAATCACTTTTATTTTTATATTGTGACATATAGCTTCTTGGAAGGATAATTCTAGTTGCTATGAAAAATTCCAAAAGCTCTTCTAACGATTTATGTTTACTTTTTGGTAATGCCGAAAATAAATCTAATTCTTTAATAACTTTATAAATTAAATCAACTCCAATATTTTGGATACTTGTTTTTACAGAAGTAGGTTTTAATAATTTAAAAAACTCTTCTTTTGCAACAGTTTTATCTAAAGATGTATCTACTTTTTTGCTATTTCTTTTATATCTTCAATTGAAGATAATCCATACTTTTCTTTGATATCTTCTCAGTACCCTAGACCAATCTGATTTCCATAACCTTTTTTAAAACCTTTAGAAATAGCTAAAACTAAATAATATTTTCCATTTTGTTTTTTCTTGCATAAACTGTAACTCATACTCTTATTATATCATTTTATGTGTGTAATGTAAGTAAAAAAAACATTTTTTTCTTTAGGTCATATATCTTTGATATATGTATAAAAAAATAAGCCTAAAAAATAAGCTCAACTTGGAAACTCAGGGCTGCAACAGAAAAACTTTCATTAGGACTTCAAAAATTAGCTGCTGAAGATCCAACTTTCAGAACATACACAGACGAAGAAACAGGACAAACAATTATTGCCGGAATGGGTGAATTACACCTTGACATTATTGTTGACCGTCTTAAACGTGAATTTGGTGTTCAAGCTAAAGTTGGTGCACCTCAAGTTTCATACCGTGAAACAATTACAAAAACAGCTGATGTCGAAGGAAAACACATTAAACAATCTGGTGGTAAAGGACAATACGGACACGTATGAATTAAATTTGAACCAAACCCAGATGGTGGATTTGAATTTGTGGATAAAATTGTTGGTGGAAAAATTCCTAAAGAATACATCAAATCAATTCAAAAAGGACTTGAAGAAAAAATGGCAGCAGGTATTCTTGCTGGTTATCCAATGATAGATGTTAGAGCAACATTATTCGATGGATCATACCATGATGTCGACTCTTCAGAAATGGCATATAAAATTGCTGCTTCTAAGGCTCTTACAAAAGCAAAAGATCAAATTGGAACAGTTCTTTTAGAACCAATTATGGATGTTTCAGTAGTTGTTCCTTCAGATCACATGGGGGATGTAATTGGAGATCTTTCACGTCGTAGAGGACTTGTAAATGATCAAGAACAAAGAAATGATGGAGCTGTTATCGTTAGAGCTCATGTTCCTCTTGCAGAAATGTTTGGTTACTCAACAGAGCTTAGATCTATGACAAGTGGACGTGGTACATACCAAATGCAATTCGATCACTACGAAAAAACACCAAAAAACATTTCAGATGAAATTATTAAACGTAGAAACATTCAAGCAAAAGATGAAGATTAATATTTAACTTAGTTATTTGTTATTATGTTTTCTATAAAATCATATAAGTAGGCATTTGCCTACTTTTTTCTTTAATTTCACAAATTAAAAAGAATTAAAAAGTATAAAATTTAATAAAATATTTGAGAAAGGAAAGATATGTCAAAACAACCAAAAAATCAATTAGATTTATCTAAAAACGACTTTTATGATTTTGTTAATGAAAAATGATTAAAAAAAGCTAAAATCCCAAAAGATTTAAGTGGACTTAGCTCTTATAGTGAATTACATTTAGAAATTGAACGGCAAAATAAAAAATTAGTTGAAAACTGAGCGAGCAATCTTGCATTATTACCAACAGAAAATAAACAAATAGTTGAAATGGTTAAGTTCTTTAAAATGTTGCGTAACAAAGAAATGCAATTAAAACAAGGTTGAGAACCAACAAGAAATACAATTGAAATGATTCAAAACCTAAAATCATTTAAAGAACTTAATGAAAATTTCTTAGAATTTAGAGCAATTAGTGCTTGAATGCCTTATGACTTTTCGGTTGAAGAAGATTTTATTAACAATAAAATCTATACTTTATGAATGAATGAAGCTGGTTTACTTTTACCTTCAAAAGAATACTATTCTACTAAACAAGGGACCGCAATTTTAAAAGTAATTGCCAAAGTAGCGGAGGAAATGCTTGTTGATTATGGATTTTTTAAATACCAAGCAAAAGAAATTGTTAAACTTGCAATTGAATTTGATAAATCACTTGCAGAACATCATCTTTCAAGTGAAGAAATGCACCAAGTTGAAAAACTTTATAATCCTATTTCAAGTCAAGAATTAAATGAAATTAGTCAAACATTTGATTTATTAAAACAAGCGGAATCACTGGTGAAAACAAAGGTTGATCAAGTTGTTCTTTTAAATCCAAATTACATTAAAAAACTTGATCAAATTTTTGTTGAGAAAAATTTCGTAAAAGCACGTGCTTTAATGCTTTTAACTACTATTTTAAGTTTCGGACAATATTTAAACCCACTTACAAGAAAGATGTTTTTCCCGATTTCGCAAACTTTAACAGGTGCAGAACAACCAAAATCTAATTCAAAATGAGTTTTTCACAAAACACTAGAATATTTTGCAGAACCATTTAGTCTTTATTATGGTCAAAAGAACTTTCCAAATGAAGCAAAACAAGATGTTTTAAAAATGATTGATAAAGTAGTTAAAGTTTATCAAGAACGTTTAAAGAAAAATACATGATTAACTCCTGAAACAGCTCAAAAGGCGATTTCGAAATTAAATAAAATTCGTCCAATGGTTGGTTATCCTGATTATATCCCAAGTTTTTACGATCAATTTATCGTAAAAACTTATCATGAAAAAGGTAGTTTAACAGAGAACATTGATAATTTTGAAAGAATTATGGACGAATATAATTTTAGTAAGTACAAAAAAGAAGTTGATCCAAACCTTTGAGGAATGATGTCTTATGAAGTCAATGCTTACTTTAACCCATTAATGAACGTAATTGTATTTCCTGCCGGTTATCTAAAAGCTCCGTTTTATGATTACAATCAAAATTCTAGTGCAAATTATGGTGGACTTGGAATGACTATTGGTCACGAAATTTCTCATGCTTTCGATAATAATGGAGCTCAGTTCGACGAACAAGGAAGCTTCCAAAATTGATGAACAGACAAAGATTATGAAGCTTTTAAAGAAAAAACACAACTAATGATCGAAATGTTCGATGGTTATGAAACACCATTTGGAAAAATAAACGGTAAGCTCACTGTTTCTGAAAATATCGCAGATCAAGGGGGAATTATTTCAGCTTTAGAAGCCGCAAAAAGCGAACCTGATTTTAACATAGAAGAATTTTTCAGAAATTATGCTTACTGCGAAAGAGGAATTATTCGAAAAGAAGCTGCAATCCGTAGATTGCTTAGTGATCCACATTCACCTGCAAAAGAAAGAGTTAATTTACAATTAAAACTTTCAAAAGAATTCCAAGAACATTACAACCTTTCAAAATATGATAAAATGTATTATCCAATTGAAAAAATCTTTGAGATTTGATAAAAAATAGAGCTTTGTTGTAGCTCTATTTTTTCTTTCGACTTTGTTCATTATAATATCTTGCAAATTTAGAATTATTAATATTTTCTTTAACATAATTTAAAAAGTTTTCGAGACTTCCGAATTTAGCAATGACAATTTCGTATAAAGCATGAACATCTGCTAATGCATTATGTGCATTGTATTTAATCTTATATTTATTAGCTAATTCTTCTTGTGAGTTTCCTTTTGGGTTTTTATTCAGATATTTAAATAAATGTCATGTATCAATCATAATAAAATTTTCTGTTTTGAGATTATATCTTGCTAAAATCTTACGAAGAACATGTGAATCAAAGCTCAAGATATTATGCCCAACAATGATATATTCACCATTAAATAAATGATTAATTTCTTTTCAAATTTCCGGAAAAAATGATGCATTTTTAACTTTTTCTTCATCAACATTAGCTATTAATTTGGATTGCAAATTAATAGTTCCACCATCTGGATTAATATATAGATCGTATCAACCAATGAGTGTATTTTTCATAAAAGAAATTAATGCAATTTCAACAGGTGTATCTTGAAAATTTCATGTTTCAAAATCCAGAAATACAATCTTAAAGTTCTTTAAATCTCAGTTTAAAAGAAATTCTTTAGCATTTTTATGCTTCTTAATTTGTAGGGCAAATGTATTCTTAGAAAATAATTCTTTTGAAAAAAACTTATAATTGTTTTCATCACTTAATAAAGTTACTTTTTGTTTCATTTTGAGTAATTTATTAATCTTTTTAATTTGTTGATTTAAATCATTAACAATTAGTTCTAAACTTTCATTTAAACAGCTATCAACAAATTCTGAGTCCAAATTTTTTTGAGCTTCTTGGTTATTTAATTTATTTTGAACAAGAATTTCAATGATCTCATTAACTACTTCATTTGTTAAATCTAATTGATAAGCAATATTATTTCTAAGATTATAAAGAACAAATTTATAGTCTTGATATTTTGAGCTATCCTCTTTATTTGCAAGATATTTATAAATTGCTAACTGTGCAAAATGAAGTGGACTAATATCTTGAACAAATTTAAATTCATAAATAACTTTATTATCATGATCGATTGCATCTATTATTCCAACAAGGGTTGTATTTTCATTATATAAGTGTTCAAAACGAACTTCATATTCTGTATTTGTTGAAAGAAATTGATTTGCAAGAGCAAGTAAAGCTTCGATCTCATATTGACTTATTCAATTTAAACTCTCGTATGGAATTTGAGTTAAAGGAGCAACAATTCCTGTTTTGAGAACATATTGAATTAAAGCTAGATAAAGTAAATTTTGAATTGTGTAATTATTATTTATTAAACTTTCTAAAATTTGCGAAATTTTATTTTTAGTTTCGGAAGAGAGACGAATTCGATCTTTAAAAGATTTTCGATTTTCTCTTCAAGAAATCAAATCATTAAGTTGATGTAGATAGCTTTGAGGATCTTTTTTAATCATTAAAGCGATTGTGACAAGTGAACCTGTTATATAACTAACTTCCTCTTTAATTTCTTTATTTTTGTGTCTAATATAGATTTTAGTATTAATATTTTCAAAATCATGAACAGAAAATTTTGATGCTAGACTTTCAAAAGGTGAAATTTTGATCTTGCTGCGGATATTGTTTTCAATTTGATAATCTAAGAATTTAATTAATTTACTAGCAGAAAGATCGTTAAATTCATCTTTAGGAATTTCCTTAGTATTTTGAAACTCAATTAAATCTTTGTTTCAAAAAATAACAGATTTGTGATTATATAAGCGATTTGGATCGATTCAATTCATTAGCTTAAAATCTTTATCATGAACTAGTCATAATTCTTTTTTAGCTCTTGTTAAAGCAACGTATGAAATATTTGGAGCAAAATCATCGGCAATATCAGTTGCAAAGTGTCTATAAAAACTTTGATCAAAATGGAGTACAAAAACAAAATCTCTTTCTAATCCTTTTGTTTGATGGAATGTAGAAAAAACAACCTTATTCTTCATAAGTTCAGGATCAATTTCCCGATCTAATTCATTATTTGTGTTATAAAAGAAGATGGTTTGAATTCCATTTTCTTTTTCATCTTTTTCAATTAACAATCTTTGTATAGTTTTTGTATTTTTTTCATCAACACTAGGAGATAAGATAAAAACATTTTCTGGACCATAACTTATAATTTTGTTATAAATTATATTCACTATTTTCCAAATGTTGTTGTAATCATTAAATGAGGTTATGTAATAATTTACTTTTGAACTTGCTTGTAAATTTCCGTAAGTAACAATGGGTTTTTGATAAAAAATATCATTAATAAAATTTGCAATATACATTCCGAGTCTATAGCTTTTTTTCAATTGAATTTCTGTTCATTCTCTATTATTTTGAAAAATTTGAGGTGCAAGAGTTAGAAAACGAGAATCTGCACCTAAAAAACCATAAATACATTGCTTTTCATCTCCTAAAACAATTAGTTGATAATCTTGGTTAAGATTATGGCTTAGTGTCTTTTTTAGGAAACTATAGTAAATCGGAGTCAGATCTTGTGATTCATCAATTATGATTAAATCATAATTGATATTGCTATTTAATCTTGGTGATACATCTTGCTTAATAATTTGTATTAAACCTTGATCATCACGAGATTCAATACCATAAGCACGAGTTGCAAAAGCATGAATTGTAATTGCAGAAATGTTGGTTAAACCTCTACTTTGAATTCGTTCATTTGTTTCGTCCATTAATTTTCTATTATATGTAAATAATAAAATTCTTTTTTCTGGAAAAAATTGTGCAATAAGCAAGGAAGTTGTAGTTTTCCCACTTCCGGCAACTGCATTAATTTTAATGTTTTTTCCTTTGTTAATTGCTTCAATTACTTTTAATTGTTCTACTGATGCATTTACCATTTTTTCTCCGTTTCAGTTTCTTGTATCAACATAATTAAAAATATGAAAAAAATACCATTTCAAAGAAAAACCAAGATAAATAGTTGTAATATTTTAATACACTAAACTATCTATACTTATCATATTTTTAAATATTATAAATATAAAAATTAGTTATTTTTAAAAAAGATACGAGGTAATAATAATGAAATTTAAGAAAAGCAAACTACTACTTTTTCCGGTAGTTAGTTCTCCAATTTTAATTGGAACAACAGCAATTACAACAATTAGTGCTACAAATAGTGACGAACAAATTAAATCTAAATTGATGGAATTTGCTAATAATTTCGAATTTAAAGATTTCAAAAACGAAAGATATGACGATTTTGCGTCAGGTTGATTTTTAAATTTTGCTAATTTTTCAAATTCAATAAGTTGAGGAGAAGGAACATTTCCTAATAATGATATTAGTGACGAAAACCCCGACCAACTTAAGTATCTTTACGATGATTATATTAATGATCCTTTTAACTTTTTTATTGAAAAAAATGATTTTATAGTTTCTAAATTAGATTTAAATAATGGTACTTTTAAAATAGCTTTCAAGCTTTCTACTCTAAATAATGGTAAAAAAATCCAAACAGATTGAATAGAGAAAGATATATCCGAAAAAGCGGGTATGACTTGAAAAAAATATTTAGATCTATTATTTGCTTCAAATAGTGAATTAGTTACCAATGGAAAAGGTGCGGGAGCATTATCTAAAACTTATGAAAGTGAAAAAGAAAATATATTACCTTCGTCTGTTAATCAAACAGAACTTTATAAAAATGTTTTGATGAGCGATAGTTTACCAGGTTATTGAGCGGTATTTAATGAGGTAAAGAGTGTGGAATTTAATGATAAAGATGGTACTTATTCATTAAATATTCAGCCAAAATTATATGTCCCTAATGTATTTGATGCAGAATCTTTCCCAAACCCTGCTGCAACATCTGATAAAAGTGTAAATAACACTTTAAAATGAATAACATGAGCAAATAATGATTTCAATAAAATTTCTTATAGAATTACAAAATTAGAGGAAAAAGAAAAAGAATTTATTTCTTCAAAAATAGAACCTGACAAAATAATAGGCGATCATACATTTAAATTAAAATTTAGTGGTTTCAAAACAGAAGCACAAAGATTAAATGAAGAGTGATCAAAAATTCAATCAATAACATTAGGTGATCAAGTTATTTCGAATACAGATAATTCAAACAATTCTATTTCAGAAGCAAAATATATTACTTATGAAGATGCAAAAAAGAAAGAATCTTATAAATCAATTTTAAATTCAAAAATTACAGGGGGAAGTGTTGATTTTGAAGTTATTCCAAACGATAATAATAGATCTATAACTCTTAAATATAAATTAAAATCAAATAGACAAACGGAAGGTAATTTTGAAGGTGATGTTTTCTCAACAAAAGAATCAACTATAACAATTAGTGGTTTTCCAGCTGAAGGAGAACCAATCGTACAACCTCAAAAAAGAACAGAACAAGATGAAATCAATGCTTTAACAGCTGATGAAGTTAATTTTACAGCCGATTCAGAAAAATTAGCTTCTAGTTTCGATTTAACTGATAATAAAAAACCCTCATATACATTAAAGCACCCAACAAATGATGGATATACAAGAACTTTAGAATTTAAAAGTATTTCTGGTTATGATGATGTTTCTGGTAAACTAAAAGTAAAATTTAAAATAGTTTCTACCAAAGGAGAAGAAAAGTTTGAATCTAGTGAAGAACTAGAAAAAGAAATCACAGGATACCAAACAGAAGCTCAAAGATTAAATAAAAAATTAGAGACTATAATAGAAAGTGATTTCCCTCTTAAAGAAGGTAAAACGAAAGAAAACACTTTACCTTCTACTTTAACAACAGAAGATTTTAATCCTAAAAATTATTCAACAGATAATTTTGCTATTAAATTCGATATTGCTAGTCCAATAACTCCGGATGATACAAATGGAACAGCTTCTTTAAAATTTAGATTAGACACAACAAAAACTAAAAATCAACTTTATAGTGGTAGCTACCTAGAAAGCTCAGAAGCAAAAGATCCAACAATTACACCAGTTTCATCAAATACAAAAGATTTAAATACTTCTGGATGATTAACAACAAATAAGAAAAATCAATTAGAAAAAGCAGAATTAAATAATTTATCAGTAACATTTGATTATCCAAATAAATCAACAGTTTTTGCTGATGCAGCAAATAAAGATGATTTTACACATTCTACTACTAGTGATGGTGTAACCGTAGTTATTGATTCTCTTGAAAATGTGGACAAAAAAGCAGGAAGTGTTACAGTAAAATATCATCTAGTAAAAAATGGTCAAAGTTCAGATTCCAAAACTTATGAAGTTAGTGGTTTTAAATCAGAAAAACAAAGATTAGATTCAAAAGAAGATTTTACAGTTACTATTTCAGATAATGGAAAAAGTGATATATTAGCTTCTAGCAGAGATAGCGAAGAAGGTCTTAATGCACTTACTTGAGAAGTTAATCCAAACACAGATCAAGAAATTGTTAATAAAAAGATTGTTGGATACGATGATATTAATGGTGTTTTATGAGTTTCATATCAAGTAAAATCTAAAAAAGATGGTTTAACTGATGTTGAATCAAAAGTATTTACAACATATATTGATGGTTACCAAACAGAAAAACAAAGATTAGACAAAATTGCTTCTAATAATGCAGAGTTACAAGCAAAAACAGAATTAGATAAAAAGTCTAAAAAACCATCATCATGAACATCTACGGATTTAGAAGTTGTAGGAAAAGATGAATTTTCAATTGAAAATAATAATGCTATACCTTCTATCAAGGAACAAATCACAGAAGTTAATGATGATGAAGGAACTTTAAACGCTCAATTTAGTCTAGTTTCTAAAAAACCATATGATTTCTTAGTTAAAAACGTTCCTGACAGCAATGCTGATGGTGTAGAAATGCCTGATGGTTATTCTAAACCTAAGTCTGATGTTAAAGTGGAATCAGATGTTAAAAAAGTATCACTTAATGGTTTTCTTACTAACTTAGAAGAAGCGAAAAATAATTTAAATTCTAAAATAGATAATTTAAAAACAAAAGAAGACTTAGAAGAAAAACAAGCAACTAATTTCAAAAATGAAGTAAATGATTCAGAAACTGATACAGTTGCAAAAGTGCAAGCAATAGAACTTAAAGTTGATAAGCAAGTTCTTAAAAATAAAATTGATAAAGATTACCCTTATTTAAATCCAAAACAAAAACAAGATCTAGCAAATTTAATAGATCAAGCAACTAATATTGAAAAAGCAAATGAGAGTTATAAAAATTATTCTTCTATTAATTTAAAAATGAAGAATTTAACAGAACAAGTACAACAATTTGAATCTTTAATCAAAGATCCAAATAATTTTAAATATACAAGATCAAGTAAAGATTTAAAAGATCAATTCGATAATACACTAGCTAAAGCAAAAGAGTTAATGAGTTCTACAACAAATAATGGTGATGAAGTTTATTTAGTTAATAACCAAAAAGTAAAGAGCTTAGATAATTTAATTGCAGAAATTAACACTCCACATAGCATTAAATATGACTACGATCAATTAAATGGTAAAAGTAAAGATTTAAATCAAGAAATTGAAAATTTCCCATATTTAAATCAACATGAAAAAGATTCATACAAAGCAAGAACAGTTAATGAAGGTGAGCGTGCAATAGAAAATGCTCGTGTAGCAAATAATAAGAAAAAAGAATACTACGATCAAATTCAAAATTTACCTGGATTAGATAAATTTTTAGTAAATCGTTATGAACATCTTTTAATTGATAATACATTTATTGTTGCTGATTATTTAGAAATTCAAAATGAATCACAATTAATTACAGTTTATGATGAAGCTAAAACTGTTTCTGATTATTTATTAGAAATTGTTGAAAAACTTCAACAATACGAACAAACAGGTAATAATCAAGTTCTTGAAAGAATTAATTCAATTATTGATTACTTAGATAAACATGATATTCCAACAAAACATTACCAAAAATTAGTAACAAATATTCAAATTCGTAATTACCTTGAACAAGAAGGTCAAAAATGAAGAGAAAATGACTATTACAGTTCTACTAACCAAATTCGTT
The DNA here is from genome assembly GCF_900660635.1 of Mycoplasmopsis gallopavonis. GTDB lineage: Bacteria > Bacillota_I > Bacilli_A > Mycoplasmatales > Metamycoplasmataceae > Mycoplasmopsis > Mycoplasmopsis gallopavonis. Next base: position 103,383 of record NZ_LR215031.1, on the reverse strand, counting down.
ATCATGAATTAATTTTAAAAGCAAAAGAATTTAGCAACATAGAGTTTAACCATCCTGTTTTAGCAAGTTTACAAACTAAAGTATTTAATGAAAAAGAACAAAATCTAGTAAAACTTGAAGCTGAAAAAGAATTTTTAGAAGGAATTATTAATAAAGACCTTCGACTATCAGATCAAGAAATCAAAAAACTTGACAAAATAGATTATTCAAAATTAGATTCTATTTTTAACAACTTAGTTTCTTTAAAACATTTTGACAAAAAAGTCTCAAAAGCAGAGTTTGACAAGCGTAAACAAGGATATGAAACAATTATTGCTAAAAACCCAGATCAAGCAAATTTTGTTGAAATTTCCGTAATTAAGAAGATGTTAGAAAATTATAGACCAGACGAAATACTCGCATGACCATGATGACTTGTTCTTGGTCTAATGTCATTAGGTCTAATTAACTTCATTTTCTTTCTTTATAAAAAAATTAAACAAGCAAAAGAAGAACAAAACTAAAATAGCTTAATTTAAAACACATTCTAATGAATGTGTTTTTTATTTAATTATTTATAAAAACTTATTAGATAAATAAAAAGTTTTTACATTGATTACTAAATTGTTTTATTCTTAGAGTTTTGAATAAAAATATAAGAAATAAGCTAGGGTTGTACTTTTGAAATACATAGAATATATTATTGGATGTATAAAAGAGAAAAAGCGAAAAAATAAGCACAAAAACATTCAAAAATGTCTTTATGTAAACTGGGACACGAAAAGTGGACAAAAAGTTTAATTTACTAAAACACCTCAACACTCTTGAGGTGTTTTTCAATTTAATACTGATTGAATTCTTTCGTTGTTGTATCAAAACACAAAATCATCAATCAGTGATTTTAATTCATTAAAATTTATTTTTGTAATATCGATTAATTTTAAACATTCTGATTTTAAAATTGAAAAGAAATATTCTGCTTCTCTATTATCTAAAGAATTTCCTACTCTACCCATTGATACAACACCATTGTTTTTCTGAATTAAATCTACATAAGTTTTTGAAGAATATTGGAAACCATGATCAGAATGAGCTATTCATTTTTTATCCATTTTGATTTTAGACATATGTTCCATTACTAGTTCTAAATCATTTCTTTTTGAAAGATTATAATTAACAACAAATTTGCTTTTGTGATCAATCGCAACAGATAAAAATACAAAATTGTTTAAGCAATCTTTTGGTGCAGAAATATAAGTAACATCAGTGGCAATTATTTGGTTTGTCTCTCCGTGATAATCACGATTAACAAGATCTATAAATTTTACGTTTGTGTTCTTTTGTTCTCTATCTATTTTCTTTCTTCTGATTAAACAAAATAAGTTTAATCTTCTCATCGCTCTACCAATAGTCCTATAATTTAGATCTATTTGGAATTTTGTTCTAATATAACTTTCCAATCTTTTTCTACCAAACAAACCCTTATTTTTCTTAAATGACTTAATTATTAATTCATCATATTTAGTATTTACAGATTTTTTTCTTGTTTGCTGCTCTTTAGTTTTTAGATTGTGAATTGTTGACTTAGATTTATTAAAGCATAGGCCCAATTTTCTTGTAGAAAGTGAAGATTTCTTAATTTTAGAAATATCAACTTCAATATTATTTCTATCAAAAGAGTCTTTATAAATTTCTAAAATTTCAATCAATTGTTCCTTAGGCATTTTTTCTCATTCCTTTTTTACAATTTCAATAGGAGTAATTTTTTGCCTTTTTGGTCTACCTGACCCTTTACCTTTTTTAGATGATTTACCTGTTTGCGATTCTATATTTATCATTCCTAAATTATATCTGTTATACTTGAAGACAAAATATTTTTTAGCCTCATTGAATTTTCTATCAAAAAAACTAAAACCTCTGATTGAATAATATTTAAGTTCAAAATCATTTTTTGATATCAAATTATTTTTGTAATCTTCATAGCTACCGAATAGTTCTAATCATTCATGTGCCTTTAATTGTCTCATAATACCTCCTAAATATATAAAAACACGAAATATGGATGTGTCCATATTTCGTGTCCCAGTTTAATGCTTATTTATATTTACTTTATTAAATTAATTAAAATGTAAAATTAAATAGAAAGTGATATATTTACTTTGATAATAGTTTATTACATCGAATAATATATTCTATGCAAAATTAAGAGTGGAGATTCAAAATGAGCGAAAATAATATCTCTAAAAATAAATCTTTTGGTAGAGTTTATACCCCTGATTATATTGTTAATAATATACTTAATCTTTCCGGTTATATTCTAGGCAATATATCCAAAAAACATGTTATTGATAATAGCTGTGGTGATGGAGCTTTTTTACAAGAAATAGTCAAAAGATATTGTGAAGATTTTTTAAAACACAATCACAACAAAATGGTTCTAAAAGCAGAATTAGAAGAATTTATTCACGGAATTGAAATTGATCAAGAGGAGGTTCTTAAATGTAAAAGTAATCTTGATCAGATTACAAAAGAATACGGAATAGAAAAAGTTAATTGAGATATTTTATGTGCTGACTCATTAATGGTAGATAAATTTAACAATAAAATGGATTTTGTTCTTGGTAATCCCCCTTATATTCGTATTCATAATTTAGGAAATTCATATCATTTGGTAAAAAAATTTAATTTTGCTAAAACAGGAATGACTGATTTATATTTAGTGTTTTATGAGCTAGGAATTAGTATGCTTAATGAATCAGGGATTCTTGGTTATATTACTCCAAGCTCTTATTTTAATAGTGTAGCAGCAAAGGAAATGCGAAAATATTTAGTTACAAATAATTTAATTGAAAAAATAGTAGATTTACAGCATTTTCAACCTTTTAAAGCGACAACTTATACAACTATTACTATTTTAAATAAGCAAAAAATTCACAAAAATACAGAATACTATCAATATGATAAAGCTAATTTAAAACCCAATTATATTCACAATTTATCTATTGAAGATTTTTATCTCAACTCTTTCTTTTATTTTGCTAAAAAAGAGGATTTAACTTTTTTAAAAAAGATCTTATTAAATAAGCAAGAATCAGATATTTTTGTAAAAAATGGATACGCAACATTAAAAGATAATTTTTTTGTTTCGGATTTTAATTTTTCATCAAAATACATAATTCCAGTAATTAAAGCATCCAAAGGTATTTTCAAACAAATCTTCTATCCTTATGATCAAGAAGGGAATCTTATTTCAATTGATCAATTAGCAAAAGAACCAATTCTTTATGATTATTTACTTAATCATAAAGAAGCTTTACTCAAAAGAGCTAATGAAAAAAATTCGGAAAAATATTGATATGCATTCGGAAGAAGCCAAGGAATCTTAGATACCTATAAAAATAAAGTAGCAATCAATACTTTAGCTCAAAATTTAAAGGACTTAAAAATAATTAATTGTCCTTCTGGGACGGGTGTTTATGCAGGACTTTATATAATTAGTGCTTCAAAAGGATACGAAGAAATCAAAAAGGCATTATATAGAGAAGAATTTATAAAATATATTGCTTTATTAGGTAAATATAGAAATGGTGGATATTACACATTTTCATCAAAAGACCTCAAAGCTTATTTGGATTATTTTTTCAGAGCAAAGGAAATCGAAAATGAATAATGAAGAATTTTTAAAAGTACTTGAAGAATCATTTCTAACATATTTAAAAACAAGTGCTCGAAGCAATCAAAAACTCATTGTTTTACATAGTGCAATTGCAAGGGATTTAATAACAAAATTAAATGATGATATTTATTCGATTTCTTCTTTAGGTTACGGAGAAGGTAAAGAATCAAAAATAGAAGGAAGATATTTTGATAAATTAGTTGATATAACTATTTTCGAAAATAATAAACCAATTGCAGGAATTTCTGTTAAGTTTATTATGAGCAATTATTTACAAAATTCTAATAATTATTTTGAGACCATGATGGGTGAAACGGCTAACATTCGTTCAGCTGAAATAGCTTATTTTCAAGTTTTTATTATCCCTAGATCTCTTCCTTATTTCGATAAGACAAACAATATTCAAAAATGAGAAGAAGTAACTGCTGAAAGATTAAAGAAGTATATTAAATTATCAGAAGATAATAAAAACATTTGAATGCATATACCAAACAAAACATTAGTCTTTATTGTCGATATTGAAAATAATTTTATGAGCATTCCTAAAAATAAAGAAGAATATCAAAGCATGTATACTACTAATAAATTTAAGTTTACAATATCCAACTTAAATTTAAATTTTGAAAAGAATATCATTTACAATGATTACGACAAATTTATTGCAAAAGTAGTCAATATAATTAAAGGGTGATAAAAAACCTTATCCATTTAGTTTTGGATAAGGTTTTTGTTATTTAATTTTAAGTACTTTATCATCTAAAGTTACTTTGTTCTCATTAACTAAGTAATTAATTGCTTCATCAATTAAAGCTTTAAGTTTTGGTGTAACAGTACTATATAAGCAATAATCAGCAAATTGTTTATAAAGAGCATCAATTGTTGTTTCTTTAACAAATGTTAAAATTTTGTAAATTCCAGAAGCTATCTCTAAATATGAAATACTTGGAATTTTCCGTTTAGTTTCTTCGCTAACTGTTTTTCTGAACTCAATTTCAATTCCTGGTGTGCTATCAAAGATAAAATCATCTTTGATAGCGATTGTATCATCTAGCATTACTAATGTATTTAAAATGGTATTAAATTCAGTTTTTAATGATTTTGTTAAACTTGGTTTTTCAAAAATCATTGGAGATAATTTAATTACATCATCAACAAGAACAGGTGCCAGAGCTTTAATAATTCCTGTAATATAAGCTTGCTTGTTTACGAAATTCTTTGGATCAATTTCATTAACATTAGGATAATCTTTGAAAATTTCATTTAAAGAAACCTCTTGACGCTTTTCGTGAACAACAGGAATTTCATTTACTATTGTCTCTTTAGTTTCGTCTTCTTTTTCTTCTGCTGTTTGTTTGTTGATTAATTCAAGTTTTTTTGAATTTGCAATTGATTCTTTTTTAGAATTTTTCTTTTGTTGTGCTTTGAATTTGTTATCTTCAATTGCTTTTTTAATAAAGTTATCAAGTTGAATTACTTGTTGTTCTTTATTTTTAAATCAGTCAGTTGATCAAATTCTATATACTTGTCATCCACGCATTTCAAGAACTTCTTCTCTTAAACGATCACGATCACGAGCAGATTTTGAAGATTGATATGTTGCTCCGTCACATTCGATTCCAACTACAAATTTATCTCTGTTTTCTGGATCAACAATTGCAAGATCAATTTTATATCCTGAATTTCCAACATTCATTTTAACTTCATAACCTAATTTTTGAAGTTCATTAAGAACACTTTTTTCAAAACCTGCTTCAAATAATTGTTTTGCTTTTTCTTGATTTGAAACAACTTTTTTACTTTCTCCGTACTCTGCGAAAAGAAGATATTGTTTAAGGAATCTAACTCCACGAGCTTCGGTTTTGTTTAAATCAATATCATCTTGAGTAATTGAGCTAACTAAAATGGTACATTCTTTAGCTCTAGTTGTTGCAACATTTAAACGCTTGTAACCTTGTTGTTGGTTAATTGGTCCGAATCTCATTGCAAAGTGACCTTTTTCATTTGGTCCATAACAAATACTCATGATAATAATATCTCTTTCGTCCCCTTGAACAGTTTCGATATTTTTAACAAAAAATGGATCTTTTAATTCACGACTAAAGAAAGGTTCAAGCGAAGAATCTGTTCTTCTTAATTTATTTAATTTTTGTTCAATTAAAACTTGTTGTTTTTTGTTGAATGAAACAACCCCTACACTTTTGGTGGTTCCGTATTTTTCATAAATAGTTTTAATTAATTTAACAATAGTTTCTGCTTCCACTTCGTTTTGATTGTTAACAAAGTGTCCATCAACTTTCATAAACTGAATACCTTCAAAAGATTTAGGTTTACGAAGTGAAGGGAAGGTAATTAAGTTATCATTGTAAATTTCAACATTTGAAGGAAGAATTAATTCTTCAAATTTACTACGGTAGTGTCATTTTAAACGAATTGTTGGTAAGAAACCTTTTGCGGCATTAAGAATTGATTCATAATCATCTGTTTCACCACGTTCATCCTCTTGTAAAGCTTCATCAGCTCCGTCTGCATTGAAAAAGTTAGTTGGAGGTAATTGATGTTCATCACCAACGATAATATGTTGATTTGCTCTAAATAAAGCTCCAACTGCATTTTCTGGGAAAACCTGTGAGGCCTCATCGAAAATTACTGTATCAAAAGTGATTGGACTTGTTTTTAAGAATGAACTAACAGTTAATGGTGACATCATTAAACAAGGTTTAATCATTAAAATTAATTCAGGAATTCTTTCAAAAAGAAGTCTAAATGGCATTGTCCGACGATCTTTGGTAGCTTCTCTTGCAAGAATTTTCACACTAGCATTTAATCCTTCAATAGAATTGAGGTTTGGTAAGTTTTTATAAAGATTTTGAGTTACTTTTAATTCAGCAATTTTTTGAATTTCTTTTTCAACTTCTCCAAATTCTTCTTTCATAACTTGGATTGCTTCACCGTTATACCCGAAGTTTAAATCACTTTCTTCAAGATAATGTTCAATTAATAATGCATAAAATCTTTTTAGGAAAATTTCGTAGTAATTATCACGGATCTTACTTTCAAGTAATAAATCTGCAAATTCTTTTAAACCACTCTTAGAAACTTCGATGTATGCAGTGATAAATTCTGAGTAAGCACTTAAAGAATTAAAGTGAGAAATATAAGTTGAAATGTTGAGTTTTAACATTTTTAAAGAAAGATTATCAAAAGTCACTTTGTCTTTATCAAAGTAAGATTGAATTTCATCGAATTGCTCTAAAACATTACGTGCTTTTTGAACACTTTCATCAATAATTGGGAAGATGTTATCTTTATTAAATACTCAGCTAATTGCAAGCGATACAGAGTCGTTATTATAGAAAAGAACATCTTTTGATAAGTGAATAAATTTTTGGTATCACTTAAGATCGTATAATGCATTTTCAATATCATTTAAAGTTGCTAAGTTTTTAGTGTAAGTTACACGTTGTGAGAGTAATTCAAGATTTTTCATTTTTTCTTGAATATCACGAATAAATTTAACTTCTTGTAATAACTCTTCATAAGTTGGTTTAGATTCATGACGATAAATATCAAGATCATTTTTGATTTTCTTTCATTCGCTTGAAAAAGTTCTTTTAACTCCGCTATCTAATTTTTCAAGAACTAAGTAGTTACGATCGGCTTGGAAGTTATTTAAAACTTCTAGTTTATACTTCTTAGATAATTGAAGTTTTGAACCTTCAATTGTTTTGAATTCAATTAAGATATCTTCAAGAATGTTGATTTCTTGTGGTAATTCATAAATTCTCTTAATTCTTTCATCAACTGTTTTAGCGTTACGAATGTGATCAAGTAGAGCAACTAAGTTTTTTAATGTCTCAATAAATGGTGCATTATCTTTAAAGTAAATATGCATTCTATTTTTGACATTTAATTCAAGATATTGTTCTAAGTTTTTTAAATCTTTTTGAACACTATTTAGAAGATTTTTAAAATGTTCTTTTTCTCTTGTTGAGTGCACTTCCTTAAAAAATCCATATCATGGATTTGCTTTAAAATCAACATCAATGTTATTAACTTTATTTTGTAAGGTTTCAATTTTCTTTTGTAAGTCAAAGAGTTGATCTTGATCAATATTTTGAACATCTTCGATATCAAAGAAAATATCTTGAATCTTGTCTTTTTGAGCAAATAAACCATAAAGTTCATAAAGGCTATGATTTAAAGGTTTACGAATTTCTAAAATTTTTGCATAATAATCATTTAAATCTGCCTTAGTATTTTTATATCTATGAATTTTATCTTGTGCATAAAATTGCGGAACTGTTGGAATGTCCTCTGTTCCTTTTAATAAAGTTGAATACAGATCTTTTACAATTCCTTTTTTATCAAAATCACTATCATGAATAGGAAGAGCAAAAGCACCTAATCCAATTTTGTTTAAGTTTCTTCAAACAACATCAAGAGCTGCTTTCTTTTCGGCTACGAATAAAACTTTTTTACCACGAGCAATTAATTCAGTAATTATGTTTGTAATTGTTTGAGATTTCCCTGTACCAGGAGGACCTTCAAGTACAAAACTTTTTCCTAAAATCGCAGACTGAATTGCTGCTTCTTGTGAAGAATCGGCATCAAGTTTATGGAAATAATTTTTAGGATCAATATATTCATCAACTTGGGATTCACGAACTAAGTCATTATCAGCAATTTGTTGTTTTTTTGAAGTTAATTTTTGATAAAAATCACTAGCTAAAATTTTCTTTTCATTATCTTCAAGGTCTTTAACTAAATTGATTTTAGTAAAACTAAATGTAGCAAGTTCTAAATGATCAAGAACTTCTCATCTTTTATCTGAAAATTTAGTTAATGCTTCTTCAATTTTTGCTTTGTATTGTTGATATACTTCATAAATTGTTGCATCTTCTTTAATTTCAGGAAATTCTAAATCTAATCCATAATCAACTTTCATTTTTCTAATTAAAGCATGATTAATTAAAAGTTCATCATCAATTAATTTTGCTTCAAATGCAGCATCAAATGATTTTTGACTTAATTCAGCATTCATGAACATCAATGGTGCATAAAGTGCTCTTTTACTTCCTGGTTCGTCATATCATTTAAGATAACCGATTGCAAAAAATAAAACATCAACAGCATTTTCTTCTTTAAAAAATGTTGCAGTTTTCATTAAATGTCTTAAAAACTGAGTTTGTTTAGGACCGCTAAGGTTTGTAAATAATTCATTTTTATGTTTATTAGAACGTTTGTTTTTGTATGCTTCAATAATTGGAGCAAGTTCATCACTTTCATAAAAATCTTTTTTAGCAATTGTTTGTCCTAAAACTTTAATTTCTTCTTTTCTTGTTCGTTTAAGAGTTTGTTCTTCATCTTCAAGATCATCATCGTTGTGATCAAAAAGACGTGCAAAATATGTAGAACGTGCAGGTACTATTTTTTCAAAAAAAGTTTTTAAATCAGGTGAAATAATTTGAATTGTTCCTGACTTATTGCTTTTGTGATTTAAAGCTTTGTTGTTCAAAGATAAATCAAGAAGCTTTTCTTTTCAACGGTTTAAAGTAACAGCGTTTTTAGCCATAATTACCCCTTTTATACTTAGTATTTATATTTAAATTATAATTTTTTTATTTTAATTTTTACTAAACTAAATATAAAAAAATAAACAATAAAAAAGAGCTTAGAAACTATCTAATCAATCTTTAAACAAATAAAAAAATTTCATAATTTAATTGAAAAAAAGTTTAAAATTTAAGCGTTATTAAAATTAAATGTTTTTAGAGTAACAAAATTACTTATATTTTAAGAATTTAGACAAAACAAGGAGAATAAAATGTCAGCAATTAAAAAAATTCACGCACGTGAAGTTTTAGACTCACGTGGTAACCCAACAGTTCAAGTTGAAGTTTATACAGAAGCTGGTGCTTATGGATCAGCTATGGTTCCATCAGGTGCTTCAACAGGAACAAGAGAAGCTCTTGAACTTAGAGATAAAGGAACAAAATACGAATCAAACTGATTCGGTGGAAAAGGTGTTATGACAGCTGTTGATCACGTTAACAACGATATTGCACCTGAATTAGAAGGTTTCGAAGTTACAGATCAACGTAAAATTGATTTAAGAATGATTAAGTTAGATGGAACACCAAACAAAGAAAAATTTGGGGCTAACGCTATTTTAGGAGTTTCATTAGCAGTTGCTCGTGCGGCAGCAAATGAACTTGATTTACCACTTTACAAATATTTAGGTGGATTCAATGGACATCAATTACCAGTTCCAATGTTAAATGTTATTAACGGTGGAGAACACGCATCAAACACAATCGACTTCCAAGAATTTATGATTATGCCAGTTGGTGCTAAAACATTTAGAGAATCATTACAAATGGCTAACTTTGTATTTCACAATTTAGCTAAATTACTTAAAAAAGCAGGACATGGTGTTCAAGTTGGTGATGAAGGTGGATTTGCTCCTGATTTCAAATCACACGAAGAAGCTTTAGACTTTTTAGTAGAAGCTATCAAAGCTGCAGGTTATGTACCAGCTAAAGAAGGTGAAAAAGCTGTTGCTATTGCTATGGACTGTGCTTCAAGTGAATTATATGATGGAAAAGTTTATACATTCGGAAAACTTAAAAAAGCTATTGAAGAAAAACGTCCAGGATTTGAAAACCTTACAGATGTTAAATTAACATATACATCAGAAGAAATGGGTGAATACCTTAAAGGTTTAGTAAATAAATACCCAATTATTTCTATCGAAGATGGTTTTGCAGAAGGTGACTGAGAAGGATTTGAAAGATTTACAGCTGAAATGGGTGATAAATTACAAATCGTTGGAGATGACTTAACAGTTACAAACACAGCAATTCTTAAAAGAGCTATTGAAGAAAAAGCAATGAACTCAATTTTAATTAAAGTTAACCAAATCGGTTCATTAACAGAAACATTTGATGCTATTCAAATGGCTCAAAAAGCAAATATGACAGCTGTTGTTTCACACCGTTCAGGAGAAACAGAAGATACAACAATTGCTGATATTGCAGTAGCTATGAATGCAGGACAAATTAAAACAGGTTCAATGTCAAGAACAGATCGTATTGCTAAATACAACCGTTTATTAGCTATTGAAGAAGAATTAGGTTCATCAGCAGAATTTAAAGGTATCAAATCATTCTACAATATTGTTAAATAATTAATCGAAATAATTTAAAACAAAAACCTAATTGGTTTTTGTTTTTTATTTATAATTTAGATATGAAAAAATCATTATTTAAATTTTTAGGTTTAGTTTCGCCTTTTGCGTTAGTTCCTGCTGTTGCTATTAGTTGCAATGATCCTGTTTCAAAATCAAAACCTCAACCAGAGCAACCTCAACCAGAGCAACCTCAACCAGAGCAACCTCAACCAGAGCAACCTCAACCAGAAAGCAATCACATTACAATTAACTTTTCAGTAAAAGCGAATGTTGATAATCCTTTAGAAATGGGTGAGGAATCAATTGAAATGGTAAAATCTACTGAAAAATTTTTAGAAACTATTTTTAGTGATAATTTAGAAAATAAAGAAATTACAATATCTTATATTATCAAAGAAGATGAAGGCGAAAAACAAGGTCAAATTCAAATCACACAAGAAATGACAAGTATTATTTCTTCTTTCTTCCATATCAATGATTTAGTTAATAATAAAGAGCTTTTTCAAACACAATTATTAAAACAAAAAGAAGAAAATCTTAAAGAAATAGCAAAAGTTCAAGAATTTATGAATAAATGAAAAACTTCTCAATCAAATCAAGCTAAAAACGAAATTAGATTATTTTGAACAACAAGATCAACAATTATTAAAGCTATGATTTTAAGTTTAGGTATGATTCCAGAAATGCCTTAAAAACCAAAATACACTAATAATCAAATTAATTGTATTATTAGTGTATTTTTTCATATTTATCTAGAAAAGACGCAAAAAACTTCTAAATCAGGATAAAAAAATTAGACACATTAAACTAGGACAATAAAAATTAACATTCCTTCGAATGTTAATTTTTTATATTTTTAAAGGAGAAAAAATGGGAAAACATTTTACAGAAGAACAAGAAAAAGAAATTTATAATACATTTTTTCAATTAGGTAAAAAGGATGCGATTGAACTGATGTATAAATATGGTGCAAAAGCAAAAGATAAATATGTGAAAGCGAGATTACGAAGAATATTAAAACATTATAATTTTAATATGAATAAAAAACCAAGAAAGCCTGGAACCGGTAGGTCAAGAAAAGCGAAAGAACAAGATATAAATTGAGACATTTTTACACGAGAAGATTTAATTGAAATTGCAAAAAGATATAGAGAAATTACAAAAGATAAATTTAAAACAGAAAAAGTTCAAGAGGCATCACATATTAATATGGCTTCGTATAAACTTGCTATTTTGTTGTATCTTTGTAGACAAACAATATCCAAACATAAAAGAAATAATTTTGCTCCTAGAATTAAATCCAGAAAAATAAAGTACCAAGACTTGATTATTGATTCATTTAAACAAAATAGATCTAAATATGGTAGACAAAAATTAAAATATTTTATCTTAAAGCACTATAAAATAGACATAAACGAAAGAACTCTGGGAAGATATATGAATGCCTTAGGTTTATTTTGCAATGTCAGAAAAAGAAAAAAACTAAAAGAAGTAAAGAATACATCTGTCATAAAAGAAAACATTGTTAATAGAGATTATAATGATGTATATAACAGAAATATATATGCTACTGATGTAACATATCTTCCAGCGACAAAAGATGCAATAAACAATAATGTTTATCTTTCAGTAGTAATTAAACATAAAACTAAAGAAATAATTAGTTTTTCTCTTTCTAAATTTAATGATTCCAAATTAATTTACAAAACATTTGAAAATGTTGATTTTGAAAAAAGTTTTATATTACATTCAGATCATTGCTCAACTTATACATCTGATGATTTTTCTCGTTTTATTCAAAATAAAGGTGGAATAATTTCACTTTCAAAAGTAGGAAATAGTTTAGATAATAGAGTTGTGGAATATTGATTTTCAAATTTAAAAACTGAATTAATTAGAGATTTAAATATCAAAGCTATGACTTTGAGTGAACTAGAAAAAGTGATATCTAATTATGTTCATTGATACAATAAATTTAGAATTCAATCATGTTTGAATTGAAAAACCCCATACGAATATAGTATGGGGCTATCCAATTTGATAAATTGTTAATTTTTTCTGTCCTAGTTTACATTCCAAAAAGAAAGGAGTGTGTCTTTTTTATGCGTTTAAAACAATTTACAAAAGAACAAAAATTAAAATATATCCACATTTACCAAAAAGAAGGTTTTGAAATAGCGATTATAACTTTTGTTGAAGATTTTTGAGAAAGATATCAAATCATAAAACAAAGAAAAGAGGGTAAGCATGAAAATCCTTATAGAAGAGCGAAAGCTTTATTAAAGAGTTGGATAAAAATATATAATTTCAACATGAATAATTTAGAAAGTAAATCAGGTAAAAGTAAAAAACCTAACTCAGGAAGAAGAAAAAGAGTTAGCATCAATGAATTGTGTGAGGAAGATAGAGATCTTTATCAGGATATTATGGAAGAAATTTTGGAAGAAAGAGGAGTAAAACAACAAGAAATTTTTGAAAAAATTAGAAAAAGAAAAGAAGAAAAAAGTAAACAATTTAGAAATATTTCAAAAATTTCATTAGTTTTGAAATTAAATCGAACTTCTTTTTATTACTCTTATTCTAAGAAAGAAAAAATTGACAAAAAGAAATATATTGATCATGAATTAATTAATTGAATTAATTTAGAAGCTAAAAATTCTAATTTTGTTATAGGAAGAGATAAACTTTATCAAAAATACTTATTAACGCACCAAAAAAGAATTTCTTCATATTTATTTAGACTAAATTATGAATTTAATCAATATAAATCAAGAGCATATCAAAAGAAAAAATCAAAGAAAAACAAAGAGGTAAAATTCTCTAGAATCTGAGCATCAGATTTAGTTCAAGGAAATTTTAAATCAAATTATTTTGGTGAAAAATTACATGCAGATATTAAATTTATTAAAACAAAAGAAGGAATGAGATTTCTTCATGTTATCACCGAAACTTTTAGTAACACTGTTTTAAATTGAACTTTATCGGATATAAGAGATTCTGCATCTACTATAAAGCTTGTTCAAGATACTCTTGATAAACATCAAATCAAACCTACTATTTTTCATTCAGATCACGGAATTGAATATGCAAATTTTGCCTTTTCTAAATTTTTAAAAAATGTAAATACTAAACAATCAATGTCTCCAAAAGGTAATTCATTAGCAAATAGACCTTCCGAATTTATTTTTGCATTAATTCAAAGAGAATTATTAGATTTTTATGAAACTGATAAAATGTTAGATAGCGAAGTGAATTTAATCATATCTAAATATTTTTCTTGATATAACCTCGAAAGACCTCAATCAAATTTAAATTGAAAAACGCCGCATGGTTTTTTAACACATGCGACGTTAAGTGTCTAATTTATTTATCCTAATATAACGCAAAAAACTTCCTTTTTTTTTTTTTTATAAAATAAAAATTGAGATGAAGAAAATTTGATTAAAATGAATTTTGATGTCACCATCAGTTAGTATCTTGCCATTAATGGCTTTAAGTTGTAATCAGAAAAAACCAAAAGAAGAAAAAACTAATCCAAATACAAATGTAAATAAAGATCAACCTAAGAATATAGAAAACCCTGAAACAAGCAACTCAGAAACAAGCAACTCAGAAACAAGCAACTCAGAAACAAGCAACTCAGAAACAAGCAACTCAGAAACAAGCAGCTCAGAAACAAGCAGCTCAGAAACAAGCAGCTCAGAAACAAGCAGCTCAGAAACAAGCAGCTCAGAAACAAGTTCTCATAACTTAGGTAGTAGAAGAGAAATTTCTTTAAAAATAGGTCCTAGTACAGAACCGGAAGTTTTAGGAAGTGAAATTGAGAGAATTCTTCTTTTCGAAAAAGAAATTATAGGATTAATGCTAGGTTTACCAAATGCAAAAATAGTTATTATAGTTTCAATTCACAGTAAAAAGGAAGGTGAAACAAAAGTTACAACTAAAACCATTGTTGTTGATCTAAAAACAATCAATACAATTATGAAATTTTATAAATATACAAATATGGCAATTGATAAAATTAAAGTTAGAAAACAATTAGAGAAAAAAGAAGCTGAATATCAAGAAGAAAAATCAAAAATCAGAAAATTAATTGAAAGTATAAAAACAGGAGTTCGTGAAAAAGTTCGTAAACAATTACTTTTAATTTACAAAATTAAAATTCTTGCACTCAAACCTTTAATTGCGATTTTAACAGGTATTAACAATTTGGTTAATTAATCAAAATTAATAGCACATTCTAATAACACTTAGAATGTGCTTTTTCAATGAAGTCAATTTTACAAAACAAAGAAAAGTTTTTTATAATTAGTTTGTTATGAAAAAATTTATCCAATTTAATAATTACCAAGAAATACCTAATGAATATAAATGAGATTTAGACTCAATCTTAGAAAATCATAGTTTTGATTATTGATTAAATCTTTATGAAGATTTATTTAAAAAACGAATTGCAATTAAAGATTTTAAATATAAAGATTTTGAAACTTATCTTCAAGATTGCAAGCTCAACGATGAGCTAACAGAAGTATTTTTCAAATTACACAATTATGTTTCCAACAATTTAAATACCGATTTAACCAACCCGTTTTGAATTGAATTAAATTCACGTCTTAGTTCATTAAACAACAAATTAAGCTTAGAATTCGGTTCAGAGAAAAATCGTTTCTTTGCAAATATCGAAATTATGAAAGAGTGAAAAAACGACCCTAGACTAAGTATTTATAAAAAGGATATTGAAAATTTAATTGAAAGCGAAAAACATCAATTAAGTAAAGAAGTTGAAGAATATCTTTTAACTCAAATACCGTTAAATAATCGTGCTCAAAAAATTTTTAGTTTGTTAACTAATGGAGAGCTAGATTTTCATGATGTAGTTTTAGATAATGGTAAAAAAGCAGCTTTAAATGCAATTACTTATAAAAAATTATTAAAGAATCCAAGTGCAAAAGTTCGTAAGCAAGCTTACCAAAATTTTGCTAATGCTTACTTAAAGCACAAAGGAGTTTTATCAGAACTTTTATATCAAAATTTCAAAGAATATCAGCTTGAAGCTAAATTAAGAAATTATTCTAATACAATTGAATTTTTAACTTTTGAAGATCGTTTTAATGAAGAATTACTTTTAAATTTATATTCAAAAGTAATTCAAAATAGTACAAAACTTAATAAATATTTTAAGTATAAAAAGAAATTTTATAAACTTCGTTATAAGAATGCGGCGCAAAAATGAGATGGTGCAAGAGAACTTTTAGAAGTTAAGTCAAGTTACACAATTGAAGAAGCAAAAAACATCGTCAAAGAAGCTTTAAAACCACTTGGTAAAGAGTACAATGACCAAATTGAGCAAGCACTAAATGAAAAGTGAGTCGACTTTTTAAGTGCTAAAACCAAGCGTGGTGGAGCTTACTCAATTGGTGCAAGTTACGGAATTAAGAAAAAACATATTTTAATGAACTTTGCAGGTGATCTAAGGAGTGTAGGAACATTAGCTCATGAATTGGGTCATTCAATGCATTCTTATTTCTCTGATAAAACGCAAACAATCAATAATAGTCAATACCCAATTTTTCTTGCTGAAATTGCGTCTGTTTTTAATGAATTAATGCTTTATGATTATTTATTAACTCATACTACAGATAAAAAAGCACGCTTTGTTTTACTTGACAATTTAATTACTAATTTTATTAATACAATTGTTAAACAAACGGAGTGATCAAACTATGAATATGCATTTTTAAAAGCACTTGAAAATGATCTTCCAATGAATAATTGACAAGCAATTAGTCAACTTTATTATGAAAATCACTTGAAATATACATATGATAAAAAAACAAAATATCATGAACAAGATTTAATCCTGAGTTTCCAAGTTGAGACGCTATAAAAAACGAATACATCTATAAATAAGGTGTATTCGTTTTTTTACATTTAAAATTACACACATAGAATTAACTCATACATGCGATAAAATCTTTATAAATTTTTATATTTTCTTTGTGGTTTTCATCCAAATCATTAATTATTTCTTGTACCACTTTTCCATTTACTTCTTTTTTTGTTATAGTCATTATTCTTAATGAATCCACAAATAAATCTAACGTCACTTTTTGTATTTCTCCATTGATTTCATAATATTTCTTTAATTTATAAAGACAGTATTTTAAAACAACAAGAGCAATGAAACATAATAAAAGATGTGCAAGTATATGCTGTTCATTATGAACAAAAACAGGTCTAACTTGTAAAGAAGATTTTAATGTTCTGAAATTTTCTTCTACTTTTCATTGTTTTCTGTAAATTTCATTAGCTTTTTCTGGTGTTAAATCTAAAATATTGGTTTCAATAATGTAAAAACCATCTTCAGATTCTTTTTTCTTAATTTTCTCTCAATTTAATTTACCCACTGTTTTGCCATCAATGTCCATGTATTTCTTTTTATATTCTGGAACTAAAGAACTAAGTGGGAGTTCTCCATTTACAGTTTTCTTATTCAATTTATCAATAAAATTATTTCTTTTTAATTTATCTAAAGTCTTTTTCCCAGGACTGAAAAACACACATCATTTTCTGTATTTACCATTAAATCTATTTTTGTTTCAAACAGATTCAACAATTTGTTCTTTCCAAAACATTTCATCTCTAAAAACATAATGTTTGTCCTCAAGAATGAATTTTTTCATCCCAATACTTAATGTATCTAATCTTTTTTGGAATATATATTTAATTCCTTTTTGTTCTAGGAAACGTAAGTTTGCATTGTTATTTATTCCACGATCTGCAACTATTATAATATCCTTTATTTTATAGATTGATTGAAGTTCTAAAACGAAGGATAACATTGTTTTACCATCAGCCGTGTTACCTGGGAACACTTTATAGTGTATTGGTATTCCGTTTTCATCTACAGCCATTGCTATGACTACTTGATCTTCATTGTGTTTTCCGTCTTTTGAAAAACCGTTTTTTCTTATTCCTTCTCTTGTAAAGTTTTCAAAATAAACTGTTGTGTTATCGAAGTGAAAAACTTTATTATTACGATTTGTGAATTCATTTATTTTTTGAAATAAATTGACTAAAACAGAATTCTTATTTTCGAAAATAACATCAAGATAGTTATATATTGATGATTTTTTAACATTAATATCATTTATAAAATCACTTTTATTTTTATATTGTGACATATAGCTTCTTGGAAGGATAATTCTAGTTGCTATGAAAAATTCCAAAACCTCTTCTAACGATTTATGTTTACTTTTTGGTAATGCCGAAAATAAATCTAATTCTTTAATAACTTTATAAATTAAATCAACTCCAATATTTTGGATACTTGTTTTTACAGAAGTAGGTTTTAATAATTTAAAAAACTCTTCTTTTGCAACAGTTTTATCTAAAGATGTATCTACTTTTTTTGCTATTTCTTTTATATCTTCAATTGAAGATAATCCATACTTTTCTTTGATATCTTCTCAGTACCCTAGACCAATCTGATTTCCATAACCTTTTTTAAAACCTTTAGAAATAGCTAAAACTAAATAATATTTTCCATTTTGTTTTTTCTTGCATAAACTGTAACTCATGCTCTTATTATATCATTTTATGTGTGTAATGTAAGTAAAAAAACATTTTTTTCTTTAGGTCATATATCTTTGATATATGTATAAAAAAATAAGCCTAAAAAATAAGCTCAACTTGGAAACTCAGGATTTAATTGCTGCCATTTATGTTCCGCACTTTTATTATTCATTTTATGTATATAAGTATGCAATTGGACATCTTGCTGCTTCCTTCTTTTTTAGTAAATATAAAAAAGAAGGAACAAAAGCCCTTGAATTTTATATTGAGAACTTTTTAAGTGCAGGAAGCAGTGACTGACCTCTTAATATTTTAAAAAATGCAGGTATTGATTTTAGTTTTGATCAAGTTTATGAAGATTCATTTAATTATGTTGAAACCTTAATTGAAGAGTGAGTAAAATTAGGAGAAGAACTATTTAATTAAGGTGATGTTATTTTTTAATTTGTAACATTAAAAAATAATAAACTATAATATTTTTATTATGAAAAAGTTTATTTGAAAATTATGTACTACAAGTAGCTTATTATTAGCTCCTTTAAGTGTTGTTGCTTGCAATGTAAGCAAAAATCACGATCATTTAACAATTAGTTCAAGTTTAGATTTAAAAATTGTTAAAAAAGAGTTAGAGCAAGTAGTTAAACAAATTTATGACATGAAAATGTTTGTTTTAAACGCACCATTGAGTAATGCTTCTTTTAAATTTAGTTATGAAATTCAAGATAAAAGAGATTCACAATTTGTGTTAAAAGGTAAAAAGGAACTATCAAGAAAAAATCTTGTTGAAATCTTTCAATTAGGTGGAATTTATGATCGACAAGGTAATATTCAAAGTCAAGCACTAAATGAAGTTTCGATTCAAGTTACACAAGAACTTGGTGAAACTTTGATTGAAATTGATCGACTTTACAATAACAAAGAGCAAGAAGGTAATTTACTTTTAGCAATGCTTGAACAGCGTTTAAGTTTCTTAAAAGCAAATATTATAAATTAAGATATTTTGATTAAGTTTTTAGTTTGAAAAAATGTAAAATTACTATTATATTAAGGAGAATTAATGCAAAAATTTACAGAACAAGAACAAGTTAGACGTAATAAATTAAATTTTTATAAAGAGAATAATATTGAAGCATTTGCTAAAGCTGATGAACTTAAATCTCTATCATATTCAGATGATTTAATTAACCAATATGGTTCTTATTCAAAAGAAGAATTGCATGAGCAAGAAATTCCTGTTGCTATTACCGGAAGAATCTTAACTATGCGTGGACCTTTTATTCTTTTACAAGATTATCATGGAAAAATTCAAGTTTATTTCAACAAAAAAGCAAATCCAGAATTAACAAAATTAGTTGATACTTTTGATTTAGGAGATATTATTTATGTTGAAGGATCTGTTATGAAAACTAACACAGGTGAAGTGACAGTGAAATCAGAAAATATTAAACTTTTAACAAAAGCCTTAAAACCATTACCTGATAAATTTCATGGACTTAGTGATGTTGAAGAAAGATATCGTAGAAGATATGTGGACTTGATAGTAAACGAAGAATCTAAAAAAACATTTTGAACAAGAACTAAAATCATTAGTGAAATTCGTAGATATTTTGATGATTTAGAATACATGGAAGTAGAGACACCATTTTTACATGATTATTTATCAGGAGCAAGTGCTCGTCCATTTAAAACACACCACAATGCTTTAGATCAAGAATTTGTATTAAGAATTGCGACAGAAATTCCGCTTAAAAAATTATTAGTTGGTGGAATTGACCGTGTTTATGAAATCGGTAGAATTTTTAGAAATGAAGGAATTGACACAACACACAATCCTGAATTTACTTCAATTGAATTTTATGAAGCATACACTAATTTAGAAGGTATGATGAATCGTACTGAAGAGTTAATTAAAAGAATTGCTCAAAAATTAGGAAAAGAAAAAGTTATGAATAAAGGTGTTGAAATTGATTTAACAGCACCATTTAAGCGTTTAGATATGGTTGATGCAGTAAGTGAAGCAACAGGAGTTAATTTTAGAGAAATTAGTTTTGAAAAAGCTGTTGAAGTTGCTAAAAAACACAATGTTAAAATTGAAAAATTCTTTGAATTAGGTCATATTATCAATGAACTTTTTGAAGAACTTATTGAAAAAACATTAATTCAACCAACTTTCGTTTATGGTCATCCAATCGAAATTTCACCACTCACTGCCAAAGGTAAAGATCCAAGATTTACTGAGCGTGCTGAATTATTTATTAATACTAAAGAATACGCAAATATGTATACAGAGCTTAGTGATCCAATCGATCAATTAGAACGTTTTGAAAAACAACTTGAAGAAAAAAATAATGGAAACGAAGAAGCAAGCGACATTGATTGAGATTTTGTTGAATCACTTGAATATGGAATGCCACCAGCAGGTGGGTGCGGAATCGGAATTGACCGTCTTACTATGTTAATGGCAGAAAAAGAATCAATTCGTGATGTGCTTTTATTCCCAACAATGAAAAGAAGATAACAAAAAACGCTATTTCTAGCGTTTTTTCTTTATCTATTTTTTATTAGTAACTAAGTAAGCAACCAGTGCACCAATTCCTAAAGTACCAAGGAAAAGTAAAACTCATCATCATGGACTAAGTCCTTCATAAGGTTTTTTCTCAGGTTTTGGAACAATTGCTTCTTTTTGGATTTTTGTGTTATTATCATCAATTCATGATTTGATAACATTTACTAAATTCTCATTAAGAGCTTGATCGTTAAGATTTTTGATAATATCGATTTCGTCTTCTCTTAATGGAATATGATCTTCAATTTTCTTAATTGAATTTAGATATCTTGAAGCTTCTGTGAAATAATGAATAAAGTTAGGGAAACGATTTGCATTTTTACTATTTGCATTATTAATTGCTTCACGTAATTCATCTGTGTATTCATTGGTTTTAAGTGCATTTAATAAAGCAAGATCTAAATTAAATGCTGCTTCATTTTGTTCGATTGCATCTTGAATTGTTAATGCAATTTGTGCAAGTTTATTATTGGTGTAGTTATTATCAAGTTGTTTAAGTGCATTTAAAGCATTTAAAACTTGTTCTTTTTTGGTTTCTAAGCTTGGGTCATCATAACGCAAGTCTTCGAATTCTTTAAGAATATTAGGGAATTTTTGAACTTGTTCTAAATTATCAATAACTTTCTTAAATTGATCAGTATTAACTTTTAAGTCTTTAAGATTTTCAATTAAATCCTTGATTTGATTAATTTGTTCTAGTGATGAAGTTGGGTTAAGTTCATTTAACTTATTTTCTACTTCGGAAATTTTGTCAATAATGTTTTGAACTTTATTTTCTAATTCGTTTAACTTCTCTGGATGATTTAGACCATCGGCTTTTTTCACTTCATTAATTAATTTGTTGGCTTCATCATTGTTTAGACCTGAATTTTGAGCTTCTTTAATTTTATCAATGATATTTTGTTTGTGATCATTTAACTCTTTAGCTTGATCTAAGATATCTTCTTTAGCATTATTATCGCTAGTTTGTTTCATTTGATCAATAAAGTGTTGTTTTTCTTGATCTGTTAAATTATCAAGACCTTTAATTTCATCTTCAATTCTTTTGTTTTTATCATCCAAAAGATTATTTTTCACTTGTTCTAATTTGTCAATCATTCTTTGAACATCATCAAGTGATAATTTATCATAATTTGGATGATTAATGTTATTTTGAGCATCTTCTAATGCTTGATCAAATGAAGTTTTATCAAGATTAGAAGCTTGTTTATATTTATCTGTTTGTTTAATTGGGGTAAGTTCGTTAACTTTATTTTGTAATTGATCTAATTTTTCTTTAAGTCTTTGATCACCATCTAAGGCAACTCCATTTAATTCATTAATTAACTCTTGAATTTCTTCGTTTGTTAGATTGTGATTTTGAGCTTGTTCTTTAGCTTTTTGAATTTTAGCTAAAAGTTCTTGTTGAACTTGTGGTGAAGAGTTTTTAAATTGATTTGTTTGTGTTTTACCAGTTGCAGTATCAATAGCAGCTAATAAGTCACCCATATTTTTATTTTGATTTGCAGCATCTTTTAAAATTTGATCAATTTCTGCTTCTGTTTTAGCATTATTGATTTTATTTTTGAGATCTTGTTTTTGTTCATTATTTAAATTAGTAAAATCAGAATCTATTTTTTTCTTAGCTTCTTCTTTATATGAATTTAATGTCTGTTCACCATTTAAGCTAGCATAAGTGCTTTCAATTTCGTTTGCAAGCTTAGTTAATGCTTGCGGATCTAAGACTACTCTATTTTCGATTGCATTTAAAGCAATATTAGCTTGATTTAAAGCATTAAGATATGGTGATCGATTTGTAGCATTAATAAATTTAGAAGTTTCACTACGTTTTTCTGTAATTGCTTTAAGACCTTTTGCTGGATTTGCTTCACGCCCATTGTGCTTATCATAAGCATCAAGAAGTGCTTTCATTGCATCGTTTAAACTATTAGCGGTATTTAAAATTTGATTAATTGTATTAATTTCTTGTGCAGAATTAATCTTAGTTTGAAGTTCTTCTTTCTGCTTGTTATTTAAATATTTGTAATCATTTAATTTTTGAATTGCTTGTGTCTTACTTTGTGGTAATTGATCATCACCATTTAAGTTTTGTTTTGCTTGATTAATTGCTGAATTTTTTTGGTCAATATTACTTAAAATCGAATCTCAATCATTATCAGGAGTTTTGTTATTATTGAGAACATTTTTACCATCAGCAATTGAATCGTCATATTGTTTTTTAGCAGCATCAGTTGAGTTTCTATAATTCTCTGTGTTTTGAACAGCATCTTGCCCATCAACATTAGTTTTTAAATCATTTAATGATTTTTTCAATTTATCAACAAATGTGTCAATTGAATCAGTGCTGTTTCAATTTGTTTGATTATTATTTCCATCAGAATTAGAGCTAGTATTTTGAATTGTAGAAGCAGCATCAACTTTTGCTTTTAATTTATCTTTATCTGCATTTGATAAGCTTGTTTCTGGAATTGTATCTATTTTTGCTTTAATTTGATCTTTTTTACTTTTAAGAGTTTCTTCTCCATTTAAAGCATTTTTTGTTGTATTAAGTTTGTCAATTAAGTCTTTAATAGTTTGTTCGTTATATGAATTTGAAGTATCTGTATCTATTAATGCTTTATTTACGTTTTGAAGTGCTTTGAGATAATCATCTTTAAGTTTCTTTTCGGTTGCAAGTGTAAAGTCAGGATTTGTAATTGTAGTTCCATCTTCTAGCTTAGAATCTGTTGGTTTTAATGATTCTGGAATTGCATCAAAAGCTTTTTTGAGTTTATCCATTTGAGTATCTATTTGATCAATTGTATTTTCAAGAGCATTTAAATCATCCATTGTTTTAGCGTTTTCAATTTGTTGTTTAAATTGTTCTTTTTGAGAAGGATTTAAATGTGTTCAAGTTTTATCAGAATCAATTTTTGCTTTTAATTCTTCTTTTTTCTTAGCTAACTCATCAAGTTCTTTATTGGTTTTATCAATTTCATCCATGAGTTCTTTTGCTGTTTTATCTCAAGGATTAGTAGCTTTGTCAAGGTTGATGTTATCAATTTTATTTTTAAACTCATTAATTTTTTCAGGGTCTAATCCCTTAGCTTTTGCTTTTTCAAGCTCGGCATTTAAGTTTGCTTTATCTTTGGTAATAATTGCTTTATCAATTTCAATTAAAAGTTCATTAGTTAAATCATTATCTTTTTTATTTCCAATTAAAGCAATTACTTCATTTCTTTGATTATCGTTAAGTATATTTACTACATTTTTATCATTAATTTTTTCTTTTAAATCAACGATTTGGCCATCTAAAGCATCTTTTTGTTTGGTTAACTCAGCTAAATATTGATTGATTGTAGCTTTATCTTGATTATTAGTATTTGCTTTATTCACTGCATTTGTTGCATTAGTTAAAGCTTGATCAAAAGCATCTTTATTAGAAGCTTTACTATAAGTTGTATTGTTTGCTTCTTTAATTTGTTTTGCACTATTTACAAGATTATTTAAGTCAAGCATTAAATGATCTAATTCAACAGCTTTGTTATAAACCTCATTTTGAGCAGCAAGACCTTCATTTGCTTTCTTTTCAACTTCGGCTTTTCAATGTTGTTTTTGAGCATTTGTTAAGTGTTGCAATTCATCAAATTTACTCATGTCAAATTTTTGAGCATCGTTAACTTTCTTAGCATCAGCAATAATTTCTTTTAGTTGATCTAGATTATAATTGTTTGAATTTTTGGCATCATCAATTTTTTGCTTAAATTCATTTTTTTGATCTTCATTTAAGTTGTTTAATGAGTCGATAACTTTTTTAGCATTTTCGGCAGCTTTATCATAAGCTTCTTTTAGATATTCGTTCATTTTATCAGTTGAATCAATTGTATCTTTTTCGATTTTATCTAAAATTTGATTTTTATCTTCACTTGGAAGAAATTCCTCAGGGTATTTTTTAATTTCTTCTTTTAAAGTTTCTTTTAAACCACCAAGTCCAGCGATTGCATCATAAACTTTTTTAATTGAGTTTAAGTAATTTTGTTTTAGTCTATCTCAAATATCTTTATTAATAATTCTAGCTTTACTTGAATTAGCTATTTTATTTTCAACGTCTTGTAAAGCAGTATCTAATGCTTTTTTCTTTTCAGCTGTACTTGTTGAATATAAACTTGTTGATTTTGTTTGTTCTCCAGCTGCGGCTGCTTTTTTAAGTTTGTCAATAACATCCATAAATTCACTTAATTTATTTAAAGAAGCGTTAACATCATTTCTTGTTTGAGCAGCTTCCATTTCTGCTTTTGTTGTGTTGTAAAGATCGGAACTTATATTATTCTTGTATTGATCAAGGTGTGCAAGAGCGTTATCTAAGAAAAGTTTACCATCTAACTGTAAGTTTTTAATTTTTGAAGTTAGAGCGTTAACTTCTTCTAAGTTTTTAAATGGAGCAGAAGTTTTATTTGTTGCTGTATTTGCTTCATTTAAAACTTGATCATAAATTTGTTTTAATGAATCTGATGCTAATTTGTAGTTTTTAGAATCACGATTCATATCAGGATTAACTTTCAGAGCATTTAAAGTATCTAATAAAGTTTTTTGTGCTTGATCTAATTGATCTGCTTTGGTTTTGACTTTCTCAATATCTGAATCATTGGTTTGTCTTTTAATTTCGTTAACTAATGCTTCTTTTTGAGCGTTTGTTAAGTTTGTTTTATCATAAATATATTTTTCAGCTGCAACTTTTTTGTATTTAAGTTCATTGAAGTAGTAGTTAAGAGTATAAGTCATTCTATCTAAATCTTCATTTCATGATTTAGATACACTAATATCTCAAAAATCTTCTAATGGATCAATATATTTATAAGATAATTCTCAATTTTTACGAACAGCTCATCATTGTCTTGAATAATTGAAATCTTCTTCATTTAAATCTTGTGATCCAACATATAATGAAGAATAGTTTCTTGATCAATATGAAGTATCGTTTGATCTTTTACTATTATCAATTTGAATTTTATTTGTATTAGTTGTTGAAAGATCTGTTGTTACTATTCCTACTCTTCTTCCAGTTACATTAGTTCCTGAAACAGTGAAATTAAGTTTAGGTAACTTTTTAACTTCTGAGCTAGAGTTTTTAATAATATTTTCTTTAATGTCAACTGAGAAGTTTTGATATCTTTTATCAATATCAACCATTTCTCAATCTCAGTTACCAACATAAGTGTTATGGTCAAAAGTTGAAAAACCACTCATAACATAGGCTTTATTACCAATGTTATCAACTCTTAAATTTGGATTATTAAGTAATAACATATCCTTGTTTTTTCTGGTTTGGAATTTAATTACAAAATAGTTTTGTGAGTAGATGTTGTCACCTTTTCAAGTAGATGTGTCAAAGTCAAATCCGATAATTTCCCCAATGTTATAGTGAATATCATCTTGGAACTGCTTAGTAATATCAGTTCATTCGTTAGTTTTTGCTCATCCAGAAGCTCATCCAGGGTTTCAATCATTTTCTAAGAACACAGCTCTCATTGGTGTTCTTCAACTTCTGTTAACTGTAACTAAGGCAATTTGATCTCATAAATGAAGAGCTTCTCAAATTTTTGAACCTGGTTCTGCATTTCGATCTTTCTTCCATGCATTTCAGTAGTTTAAATCAATGTTTTGATCATCTTTTTTGTGAGTTGATTCATTAAAAATTGCTCAATCACTAAAATATAAGTTTCAATAATTATCTGTTTTTTCTGCTTTATTTCATCTATTTCAATTATCTTGATCTGCTCAAAAGTTAGCACTAATTGTTCTTTCAAGAATTCCTGTTTGGGTAAATGGAACTAATGTATTTTCGACATTTTTATATTCGAAAGTAGGTTTTGTATCAGTCCCTTTAAGAGGATTTCAAACTTCTAATGATAAACTTCCTGGAATAATTTCAAGTCCTTTTGAAATTGCAACAGCAAAACGAGGGTTAGCACTTCAAGTAGGTCCATCTTCGTAAGTTGTAGATTCTCCTGTAAATTTTCTTGGGAATGTTGGGTTTTTATTAACAGTTACAGTTCAGTTTTGAACTGGCTCTTGTCATTCTCTTTCATCACCAATTTGTGTTTCAACAAGTGGAGCAGCTTTGTATCTGAAAGCAAAGCTAGTTGTTCCTCCAACTAAATTATAGTAGTATGAATTCTTTTTACTATTATCAAAAGTTTTATGATCACCATTAATTCCTTCGATGTAATGTGTTTCGTTCGGAACATTTGATAATCTTTCAGTATTATCATTATTACCAGCAATCACGTTAGAAGCAGATAAAATTGCTACCGGTGCCATAATTGGCATTATCGAAAGTGGTAATAAAATTCTCTTACTTTTTTTCATAATTTTTCCTTTTAGATCTTATTTTAGATTAAACTGTGTTTAATCTCTTTTTTTATCTTCGTTAATTTTACACCATTAAAATCGCCTTTTCCAAATTGAGACATTTGTGGAAATTTTGATTTTTACACCTATGACAAAGCTTTAAAAGTATTTTTGTTTGCAAAAAAAAAAAAAAAAAGCAAAGACCAAACTTGTAATTTTTGGTTTTTGCTGAAAAGTTTCAAATTAGAGTATTAGAGAATTATATAAATTAAAATTAATTATTTTTTTTCACAATTTCTTTTCAAGAAAAGGGAAATTGTTTCGGAGTTGAACGCAATTTTGTGATTTTTACAATCTCAGTTGTACGTGGTAAAAGGGGATTTTCTAGTAAATAATCATCTAATTTTACATTTAATAATTTGAGAATTTCTTGTGCTTCTTCGATTTCCTGCTTAGAGTTTTTACTTTTAAGAAGCGACATATTTCCGTGTAATTTAACTGTGTGAAATCCTGCCATTAAAAGGTTTCTAACGCTGCTAACAGCACGGGCTGTTACTAGGTCATATAAATTTTTGTTTGTTTCTTCTTCCACTCTCTTTTTTTCGACTTTAACTTTATTTTGAAGGCCAAGTTCATTGATTACTAAATTTAAGAAATTAACTCGTTTTTGAAGAGGTTCATAAATAGTAATGTGATTACTATTTGTTGTTAAAGCGTAAGGTAAAGAAGGAAAACCAACACCAGCTCCTATATCTAAAATTTCACCATTTTCTAGACCTTTGGTGATTTCTTGCATTGTTAAAAGAGATTCTAAAATACCTTCGTGTCATAATGTATCACCGCTAAAACCGGTTAAATTCATTACTTTGTTTTTTTCTTCAATTAAATTTACATATTTTTCAAATAAAGTGAAATCTCAATTATTTTCAATACACATTTTTTGGACTATTTGTTTATATTTTCAAGTTTCCATATGACTCCTAGAATTGATAAAAAGCAACCAAACTAAACTAGGACAGAAAAAATTAACAATTTATCAAATTGGATAGCCCCATACTATATTCGTATGGGGTTTTTCAATTCAAACATGATTGAATTCTAAATTTATTGTATCAATGAACATAATTAGATATCACTTTTTCTAGTTCACTCAAAGTCATAGCTTTGATATTTAAATCTCTAATTAATTCAGTTTTTAAATTTGAAAATCAATATTCCACAACTCTATTATCTAAACTATTTCCTACTTTTGAAAGTGAAATTATTCCACCTTTATTTTGAATAAAACGAGAAAAATCATCAGATGTATAAGTTGAGCAATGATCTGAATGTAATATAAAACTTTTTTCAAAATCAACATTTTCAAATGTTTTGTAAATTAATTTGGAATCATTAAATTTAGAAAGAGAAAAACTAATTATTTCTTTAGTTTTATGTTTAATTACTACTGAAAGATAAACATTATTGTTTATTGCATCTTTTGTCGCTGGAAGATATGTTACATCAGTAGCATATATATTTCTGTTATATACATCATTATAATCTCTATTAACAATGTTTTCTTTTATGACAGATGTATTCTTTACTTCTTTTAGTTTTTTTCTTTTTCTGACATTGCAAAATAAACCTAAGGCATTCATATATCTTCCCAGAGTTCTTTCGTTTATGTCTATTTTATAGTGCTTTAAGATAAAATATTTTAATTTTTGTCTACCATATTTAGATCTATTTTGTTTAAATGAATCAATAATCAAGTCTTGGTACTTTATTTTTCTGGATTTAATTCTAGGAGCAAAATTATTTCTTTTATGTTTGGATATTGTTTGTCTACAAAGATACAACAAAATAGCAAGTTTATACGAAGCCATATTAATATGTGATGCCTCTTGAACTTTTTCTGTTTTAAATTTATCTTTTGTAATTTCTCTATATCTTTTTGCAATTTCAATTAAATCTTCTCGTGTAAAAATGTCTCAATTTATATCTTGTTCTTTCGCTTTTCTTGACCTACCGGTTCCAGGCTTTCTTGGTTTTTTATTCATATTAAAATTATAATGTTTTAATATTCTTCGTAATCTCGCTTTCACATATTTATCTTTTGCTTTTGCACCATATTTATACATCAGTTCAATCGCATCCTTTTTACCTAATTGAAAAAATGTATTATAAATTTCTTTTTCTTGTTCTTCTGTAAAATGTTTTCCCATTTTTTCTCCTTTAAAAATATAAAAAATTAACATTCGAAGGAATGTTAATTTTTATTGTCCTAGTTTAAACTAGTTGCTTTTTGTGAGTTTTTAAATTTTTTGTATTTCTTCTTTAAGCTCAAGATAAACATTAGAAATACTTCCACCACTTAATGAAGCATTAATTACTTTTGCAAGGAAATCACCAAGTGAAACAATTTGTAATTTAGTGAATTTCTTAGCAAGTTCATAATTATCAATGCTATCTGTAACGATAACTTTCTCAACATTAGGATTATTTTCAAAAATTTCAAAACCTTTGGTAAATATCCCGTGTGTAGCTACAACAATAACCTTTTTAGCACCTTTACTTTTGAGTGTATCAACTGCTTTTAAAATAGTTCCACCAGTATCAATAATATCATCGACAATTACTGCGTTTTGATCGGCAATATCACCAATTAGACCCATAACTTCTGTTTGGTTAACACCTGTTCTTCTTTTGTCAATGATACAAATTTTAACTGTATCAGCAATTAATTCAGCAAGTTTACGTGCACGAACAGTTCCACCGTGGTCTGGTGAAACTACTGTAAATTTTTCGTTTAAGCTTTTTAGAGCTTTTGCAAGTGGGTATTGACCTTTTAGATCATCAACAGGAATGTTGAAAAATCCTTGAATTGATGGATTATGTAAGTCGACACAAACAACTTTAGTAGCTCCGGCAGTTTGTAACAAATCAGCGACTAATTTAGCACCAATTGGTTGTCTTCCGCTAGCTTTTCGATCTTGTCTTGCATATCCATAGTAGCTTAAACATACATTAATACTTTTGGCACTTGCACGTTTTAGTGAATCTAAAAAGATTAAAAGTTCAACTATATTATCATTAACAGGTCTTGAAGTAGATGCGATAATGAAAACATCTTTATCACGAACAGTTGGTTCTGATACCATCATAACTTCACCGTCAGCATAAACTGTTTTTTGAACTTTTGAAAGTGGTAAGCCTATGATTTCTGATACTCTTTGAGCTAATTTTAAGGAATTTTCCATTCCAAATAAAACTGAGTTGTTTTTATTCATTTTTGTCCTTATCTCGATTATCACTTTTATTTTACCTTTAATTTTTAAAAAGGTAATTTAATATACCAAAAAAGAGAAAAATTAATGTAATTTATTACATACTTTTTGAAAATAATAAAAAATATCAAGTTGAAACTTGATATTTAGTTTAATGCATTAATTATATCTGTAATTTTCTTAGCAGCAATTGAACCATCACTTGCAGCTGTAACAATTTGACGAATATCTTTTTTACGAATATCTCCGGCAGCAAAAACACCAGGAATTTTTGTTTGCATATCTTCGTCAGTTTCGATTAAACCTTTTGCATTTAAAACTCCTAAATTACGTGCAAATTCAGCTTTGGGTTCCATTCCGATATAAGGGAAGAAAGAAGCGATTTCAATTTTCTTTTCATTTCCATTTTTATCAACAATTATTGCTCATTCAAGTTGAGTCTCTCCACCAAGTTCTCTAATTTGACTTTCACGGTAAATATGAATGTTTGGTAATTTAAGTAGATCATTAACAATTTTACTTTCAGCTGTGAATTCTTGATCTTTAATAACAATGTGTAGCTCACTAGCAACACTTGAAAGATAAACAGATTCTTCAACAGCGGAGTTCCCGCCACCTAAAACAAGTGTTGGGTAACCCTTGTAAAGTGGTCCATCACAAATTGCACAAAAACTAATTCCTGCATGCATATATTTTTCTAAGTTATTAATAAATCATGGAACTTTATTTTGCATACCGGTTGCAATTAAAACGGTTTTTGAAAGAATTTTTTCTCCGGTAGAAAGTTCAGTTTCAAAGTCATATTCACCATTTTTTTGGATGTTAACAACTTCACCATATTTATAAGTTGCACCATAATTTTTTGAGTGTTCAAAAAATTGCATTGCTAATTTTCATCCTTCAATTGTTTCGGTACCAATTCAGTTTTCAATTTTGCTAGTGCTTGAAAGTTTTCCTCCAGGAGCACCTTTTTCAATAAAAATTACTTTTAAATTTGCACGAGAAGCGTATAAAGCAGCATTTAAGCCAGCTGGACCACCTCCGATAATTGCTAAATCTCATTTTTGCATAAATTAATAAATCTCCTTTTTATTTTTTATATAAATAAAACTAAAAGCAAGTAAACTAGGACAGAAAAAATTAACAATTTATTAAATTGGATAGCTCCATACTATATTCGTATGGGGTTTTTCAATTCAAACATGATTGAATTCTAAATTTATTGTATCAATGAACATAATTAGATATCACTTTTTCTAGTTCACTCAAAGTCATAGCTTTGATATTTAAATCTCTAATTAATTCAGTTTTTAAATTTGAAAATCAATATTCCACAACTCTATTATCTAAACTATTTCCTACTTTTGAAAGTGAAATTATTCCACCTTTATTTTGAATAAAACGAGAAAAATCATCAGATGTATAAGTTGAGCAATGATCTGAATGTAGTATAAAACTTTTTTCAAAATCAACATTTTCAAATGTTTTGTAAATTAATTTTGAATCATTAAATTTGGAAAGAGAAAAACTAATTATTTCTTTAGTTTTATGTTTAATCACTACTGAAAGATAAACATTATTGTTTATCGCATCTTTTGTCGCTGGGAGATATGTTACATCAGTAGCATATATATTTCTGTTATATACATCGTTATAATCTCTATTCACAATGTTTTCTTTTATGACAGATGTGTTCTTTACTTCTTTTAATTTTTTTCTTTTTCTGATATTGCAAAATAAACCTAAGGCATTCATATATCTTCCTAGAGTTCTTTCGTTTATGTCTATTTTATAGTGCTTTAAGATAAAATATTTTAATTTTTGTCTACCATATTTAGATCTATTTTGTTTAAATGAATCAATAATCAAGTCTTGGTACTTTATTTTTCTGGATTTAATTCTAGGAGCAAAATTATTTCTTTTATGTTTGGATATTGTTTGTCTACAAAGATACAACAAAATAGCAAGTTTATACGAAGCCATATTAATATTTGATGCCTCTTGAACTTTCTCTGTTTTAAATTTATCTCTTGTAATTTCTCTATATCTTTTTGCAATTTCAATTAAATCTTCTCGTGTAAAAATGTCTCAATTTATATCTTGTTCTTTCACTTTTCTTGACCTACCACTTCCAGGCTTTCTTGGTTTTTTATTCATATTACAATTATAATGTTTTAATATTCCTCGTAATCTTGCTTTCACATATTTATCTTTTGCTTTTGCACCATATTTATACATAAGTTCAATTGCATACTTTTTGCCTAATTGAAAAAATGTATTATAAATTTCTTTTTCTTGTTCTTCTGTAAAATGTTTACCCATTTTTTCTCCTTTAAAAATATAAAAAATTAACATTCGAAGGAATGTTAATTTTTATTGTCCTAGTTTACAAGAGCTTTTAGTTTCTAGCTTTAGCTGGTAATCAAGTTTTAATTTTAAAGTAAAAATATTTAAATGAAGTTGCATCAACGTGAGCATTATAAAATTCTGGATTTTGATACTCATAATTACGTTTAGTTCTAATGTATTTTACAACCCCAAAGAATTGATAGTAAATTGCAATAAAACTACCTAAAATCACAAAGAATAGAGCGATGTTTGAATATAATTGATAACTTTCTTGACGCATTGGTTCCATTGCGATCCGTACAATTCCGTATCAAATTAAGTAAAGACCAGCTGTAACACCTGGTTTGAATACTCAAAATAAATTGAACACTCAAACGATAAGTAAATAACCAATTAAGTTAGCAATTCCTTCGTAAAGGAATAATGGATAACGGTATGCCCCTTCTAATCCTAATGCATTTGTGTAATTATCTGCAATATACATTTGAGAAGCAAAAGCTTTACCAAAAATTAATGAAGAAGCACCTGTTCAATCGATTTTACCGTAAACTTCATGGTTTGAAAAGTTTCCTCAACGTCCTGCGACTTGACCAATTAAAATTGTTGGAATAATTAAACTTG
Organism: Mycoplasmopsis gallopavonis; assembly: GCF_900660635.1. Lineage (GTDB taxonomy): Bacteria > Bacillota_I > Bacilli_A > Mycoplasmatales > Metamycoplasmataceae > Mycoplasmopsis > Mycoplasmopsis gallopavonis. Next base: position 69,829 of record NZ_LR215031.1, on the reverse strand, counting down.
CAGCTTTTCTAACATCTACGACTTTTCGTTTTGAGTAAAGGTAAAGTAAATCTAAAATTATTGTCAAGATAATTCCACCTTGAATACTTAAACCACCTTCTCAAATTGCTCATCACCTTGTGAGAGTGCCACCATAAATTGCTTGTTCGATAATAAACGCAAGTCTAGCACCAATAATTGATGATGGTACTGTAATAATGATTAAAGTTAATAAGATATCAAATGAATATTTTTCACGGTATCAAAAGTATACGATTGATAAAATTGAACAAATAAAACCAAGCATAATTGCTAATGAATAAACATTCATGCTTCATGAACCAATTTGAAATAAAATAGTTGGTTCACCTTCTCTAATAGCTGAAGCAGGAACATATAAAGGCCCAAGATTACTACTCATCATTTTCCTCCTCTTCTTGTTTTCTTCTTTTATAAAGATCGTCAATTGGATTTTTACCATCTTTTCAAGATAAGTAAGCATTTACGGCTGCTTCAATCAAGGTTGCAGCGGATCCTCCTTGCTTAATTGGAACTCTAATTTTTCTAATGTAACGACCAAAAATTGGGTACTTAATAATTTCCGTTCCTAAGCGATCGAGTTCGTTTTGCTTATCTTGTTGAACTAATTCTACAACTAAATCAATAATTGAAGATTTACCAGTTTTAGTAATTCCATAGGTTTCTTTAACATTAATTAAACCAATTCCTCTAACTTCGAGCAAATCTTGAATTAATCGAGGTGAGCGACCAATAAATAAATTTCCACTATCTTTAATCAACACGGCATCATCAGCAATTAAGATGTGACCCTTCTGAATTAATTCTAAAGCTGCTTCTGATTTACCAACTCCACTAGCTCCTGTGATTAATACACCAGTTGCTCCAATTAAAACTAAGCTACCATGCACTTGAATTTCTTCGGCAAAGTGATCGTTTAAATAAGAACCAATAACTGTTGAAATAATTGACGAAGAAGTTGAAGTTAAGGCAACTGGAACATTGTATTCATTTGCAACTTCAACGATTCAAGCTAATGCAGGTTTATTAACCCCTTTTGAAAGAATGACAATTGGTGGTTTTTGACTAAAAACATGGCGAAGAGAATGTAATGCTCTTTTTTTTCCAATTTGAGCAAATCAAAGTGATTCACTTGTTCCTCAAGAAATCACATTTAAAGAAAGGCGTTCTGAACGAATTAATTCACTAAGTTCAAGACCCACTCTTTTAATAGCGGGCTCTGAAATGTAGTTATATTCAAGATTTGGGTTATCTTTATTAATAATATTTAAATCAAAAAACTTAATGATTTTTGAAACATTAATTTTTTCATGACTTCTTCTAGACATTACTCTCCTTATTCTTATATTAGTTTAATTATATCTTTTTCATAAAAGAACAAAGCAAAGAAAAAACTAGTTTGGAAGCATTTTTTTCAGATATTGAGCAGTATATCCTTTTTGAGTATTAACAATTTGTTCTGGTGTTCCTTGAACAACCACTTGACCACCATTTTTACCACCATCAGGTCCTAAATCAATAATTCAGTCAGCACATTTAATTACATCTAAGTTGTGTTCAATTACAAGTACAGTATCACCATTATCGACAATATTATTTAAAATTTTGATTAATTTTTGAACATCGTGAATGTGTAAACCAGTGGTTGGTTCATCAAGAACATAAATTGTTTTTCCTGTTGCTTTCTTTTGTAAATAAGTAGCAAGTTTGATTCTTTGTGCCTCACCACCACTTAAAGTTGTTGACATTTGTCCAAGACGGATATAATCAAGACCTACCTCGCTTAAAATGCGAAGTTTTTCAACAATTTTACTTTTGGAATCGAAAAAGTCAATCGCTTCTTCAACAGTCATATTTAAAACATCAGAAATATCTTTATTGTGGTATTTAATATCTAAAGTTTCTTTATTGTATCTTTTACCATCACATTGATCACAAGAAACAAAAACATCAGGTAAAAAGTGCATTTCGATTTTTAAGAAACCATCACCGGAACATTTTTCACAACGACCACCGTCAACATTAAAACTAAAACGGCTTTTTGAGTATCCTCTAGTACGAGCTTCTAAAACATTTGCGAAAATATCTCTAATTTCATCAAAAACTCCGGTGTAAGTAGCTGGGTTACTTCTTGGGGTTTTACCAATTGGACTTTGTGAAACAGGGACAACTTTATCAATTTCTTTTAGCCCTTGAATTGATTCAACATTAACTCGTTTGTGATTTAATCCTTCTGCTAGACCAAGCATTTGTTGAATTCCTGTAACTAAAATTTCATTAATTAAAGTACTTTTTCCACTCCCTGAAACACCAGTTACCGCTACTAATTTACCAAGAGGGATATCAACGGTGAGATTTTTAAGATTATTTTCTTTTGCTCCTTTGATTTTAATTGACTTACCATTTCCGTCCCGACGAACACTTGGAACAGGTATAGTTCATTCACCAGATAAATATTTACCAGTGATTGAATTAGGATTGCTTGCAATATCATTAAGAGTTCCGGCTGCAACTACCTCTCCACCATGTACACCAGCTTTTGGTCCAATATCGACAATAAAATCAGCTGCATACATTGTGTCTTCATCGTGTTCAACAACAATTAAAGTATTTCCTAAATCGACCATCTTTTTAAGAGCTTCAATTAAACGATCGTTGTCTTTTTGGTGAAGACCAATTGAAGGTTCGTCAAGAACATAAAGCACTCCTGAGAGGTTTGAACCAATCTGAGTAGCTAACCTAATTCTTTGTGCTTCTCCACCACTTAATGTTTCAGCTGTCCGATCAAGTGAAAGATAATCTAAACCGACATTTTTAAGAAAACTTAAACGATCTAAAATCTCCTTGGTAATTAAGTTTGAAATTTGTTTCTGATTTTCATCAAATTTATCCATAACTTGATTTGTAAATTCTAAACTTTCACCAATTGATTTTTGGGTGTATTCAAAAATATTTAAACCACCGATTTTAACGGCAAGAGCTTCTTTTTTTAGACGAGAACCACCACAGGTATGACAAGCAACAGATGACATATATTTACTAAAATATTCTCTTCTGCGGTCACTAGTTGTTTGGAAGTACATTCTTTCAATTTTTGCCGCAATTCCTTCAATTTCTTTTGAACGTCTGAATGTATTGTTTTCTGTAACGATAACATGATCGATTTTATCCGGAGATCCTCAGGCCAAAATATCAAGTTGCTTTTTAGTAAGTTCTGAAATTGGTGTATTTAGATCAATATTGTAAAAATTAATGAGGGCTTGGAATTCTTGTCATTCAACATTTTGTGTCCCAATCATATTTTCATAATATTTAATTGCACCTTCATTGATTGTTCGTCATTTTTCAGGAATAATTAAATCAATATCGGCTTTATATTCAATCCCAAGACCTTTACAGTTTTCACACATTCCTTGCGGTGAATTAAATGAAAATAGTCGAGTTTCAATTTTAGGTAAATTAAAATCTCTATAAATACAAGAATAGGTTTTTGAATATTGGTTAATTTCTTTAGTGTCAAAATTTTCAATTTTAACTAATCCGTTAGTTTTTTCAGAAGCAATATCAATTGCAGCTGCTATTCTTTCGGTATTTTTTTCTTCGATTGTGGTTCGATCGATAATTAAATCAATGCTATGTTTAATATTTTTATCTAATTCAATTGGTTCATCAATTGAATAAATTTCACCATCAATTTTAGCTCTTAAATAACCTTCACTTTTGAGTTTTTCAAGCAACTTAGCGTGTGTTCCTTTTTGAGCTTCAACTACAGGAGCATAAATGATAATTTTGGTATTTGCAGGAAGCTCAAAAAGACGCATTAAAATATCCTTAGTTGTTTGGGAAGTAATTTCAATGTTATGATTTGGACAGTATGCAGCACCTACTCTTGAATAAAGTAATCTAAAATAATCATAAAGTTCTGTGATTGTTCCGACAGTTGATCTAGGGTTGTTGTGAACGGTTTTTTGTTCAATACTAATAGCGGGACTTAGCCCTTCGATTTTATCAACATCCGGTTTTTTAGTTCCACCTAGAAACATTCTGGCATAAGAACTTAATGAATCAACATATCTTCGTCTTCCTTCTTCGTAAATTGTATTAAAAGCAAGTGAACTTTTTCCACTACCACTTAATCCAGTAAAAACTACAAGTTTATTTTTTGGAATAGTAAGTGAAATATTTTTAAGATTGTTTTCTCTTGCTCCTTGAATTGTTAGTCAGTCAGTATTTTTTGACATAAAGCTCCTTTATTGAGGTAAATCACAACCATTAACAGGTTCTAGATCAAAACTCATTTTTGTTAATTGTTCTTGTTCTTCTGGATTTAATCACACAAAATGTTCTGTTAAAGTGATTAAATCCTTAGCTCTTCCTTTTAGGTTAAATAACCCAAAAATAGTTTGAATTAGCTCCTGACGTTTTTTAATATTTTCATGATCTGTTTGTTTGAGTGCTTGTAAGGTTTGCTTGATTTGTTTATCATTTTGATTGTATTCTAAATTTTGAATAAAGAAAGACAAGTAATATCCATATTCATTTAATATTTTTGAATAATTACGATTTGTTTCGAAGTTATTTGTTGTTAATTTAGAATAAAGTTGTAAATCAACTTTATTCTTTAAGAATTTTTGAAAAATTTTAATAAAAGCTGTGTGGATTGAATAAACATCGAGAGTATATCCTAACACACCATCTTCATTATTTTTGATTTGTTGATAAGAAAAAAGCATTTTCTCCTCCTAACTATTTTGCAATTCTAAAAGTATATCTCTAAGTTCAATTGCACGTTCGTAATCAAGTTCTTTGGCAGCTTGATTCATTTGTTCTTTAATTTGTTTAATCACTTCTTCTTTTGATTTTTTATCTGTTTTAGTTTTAATATTTTTTCCGTCTTGACTTTTACTTAGTAAAAGTTCAACTGCATTCATAACATCATGTCCATGAATTGGTTCTGGAATAGCTTTGATAATAGTTTGCGGAGTGATTTTATTTTTAATATTGTAAGCTATTTGGAGCTTACGTTTCATTTGATTGTCTTCGATACACTCTTGCATACTTTTAGTGATTTTATCTGCATAGAGAATTGCTTGACCACTGGCATTTCTAGCGGCTCTTCCGACAATTTGGATTAAACTTCGTGTGTTCCGCATGAAACTTTCTTTGTCCGCATCAAGAACTAAAACCTTTGAGACTTCAGGTAAGTCAATTCCTTCTCTTAATAAGTTAATTCCAACTACAACTTCATAAATACCCAATCTAAGTTTTCTTAGAATTTCATTTCTAACAAAAGTATTATGTTCAGAGTGAATATATGCAGCTTTAATTCCTTTTTCAATTAAAAAAGTTGAAAGTTCCTCAGCCATTCTTTTAGTGACTGTTAAAATAATTGTTCGTTCATTTTTTGCTCTTTGCTCAATGATGGTGTTATAAATATCTTCGACCTGATTTTTAGTTGGTCTAATAATAATTTCTGGATCTAATAAACCAGTTGGACGAACATAGAGAGGAATAATTTCATTTTGGCGATCAATTTCATAATCACCAGGAGTAGCTGAAATAAAAACTTTTTTAAATTTAAAATCAGTTTCTCATTCGTCAAATTTTAGTGGGCGGTTTTCCAAGGCACTTGGAAGACGAAAACCATAATCAACTAGTGCTTCTTTTCTTGAACGATCACCTTTATACATTGCGTTTAATTGCGGAATAAACATGTGTGATTCATCGATAAACATTAATGAATCTTTTGGAAAGTAATCAAGAATAGTGAAAGGTCTTTCACCAAAATCTCTTTTATCAAGGTACATTGAGTAATTTTCAATTCCCTTACATTGCCCAAATTCAGCCATATCATCAACATCGTTTTTAACTCTTTGATTAAGTCTTGTACTTTCAAGAAGTTTTCCGTCTTTATTTAACTCGACAACTCTTTTATCAAGTTCTTTTAAAATTTTAGGAATGATTTCTTCATAAACATTAAATCCAGTTGCATACTCAGTTGCGGGTGTAATTGTGTAAATTTTAACTTTCTTTTGAACATCTTTGGTTAAAGGATCAACCAAAGCAATCTCATCAATTTGATCTCCAAAAAAGGAAATTCGTAATGCGACATCCTCTTTGTCAGCGGGTTGAATTCAAACTAAATCACCCTTAACGCTAAAAGTTCCAGATTTTAAATCAATATCATTACGAGCATACTGAATTTCAATTAATTTATACCCAAGATCTTTAATTGAAATTTCTTGACCTTGAAAAATTGGAAAGAAAGATTCTCGATACACTTCTGGATTTAAAGCACCATAAATAGCACTAACACTCGCAACAACAATAACATCTTTACGAGTTGTTAAAGAATTTAAAGCACTTAAACGCAAAATTTCAATTTGTTCATTAGTTTTAGAATCTTTTTCAATATAAGTATCTGTGGTAGGTAAATACGCTTCAGGTCGGAAATAATCAAAATAACTAATAAAATATTCAACAGCATTTTCAGGAAAAAAAGATTTTAACTCGCTATAAAGTTGACTAGCAAGTGTTTTATTATGTGATAAGACAATAACAGGACGATCGAAGTTTTTAATAACATTGGCAATAGTAAAAGTTTTACCACTTCCAGTTACTCCCCGAAGAACTTGTTCATCCACTCCGTTTCGAATATTTTCAGTAATTTTTTGAATTGCCGCTGGCTGATCTCCGCTTGGTGCATAATCAGTATGTAATTTATATATACTCATAGTATAGATTTTATACTTTTTTAGTAAAAAGTGTAAAAAAATAGCTTTTTATAATCAAAAATTAACTTTTTACTAAAATAGAAAACAAAAAAATCACCAATTTTAGAATTGGTGAAAGTATTATTGATTGATAAGTAAAATTACTCTGCTGCTCTTTCTGCTCTTCTTTTATCTCTAGCTTGTTCTTTAGCTACTTTTTTAGCTCTTTTTTCAGCACGTAATTTATTTTTTAATCTTACTACTTTACGCATTTTTATCCTTTTCTGTTTAGTGTTTGATTATAAAGTTATTTTACTTTTGTTTTTAAATTGTATTAAAAGAGTTTTTTAATATCTATATTTTACATTAAAAAGTTAAATATGTAATTCTTTTTTCTTGTTTATAGTGGTGGTAATTTGTTTCAAAATTTAAAAAAATAAAATTTAAAATATAATTAAAAAAAGACTAATTAAGGAGTGGGGATGAAAAACCAAGAGAATGTAATTAATAAAATTATTAATGAATCATTAGATAAGATCATTTCAGATCGTTTTAGTAGATATTCAAAATATGTTATTCAACAAAGAGCGTTACCAGATGTGCGGGATGGATTAAAACCTGTGCAAAGACGGATTTTGTATTCTATGTTTGGTTTGGGACTAGAATATGACAAACAATATAAAAAGTCAGCTAGAGTTGTTGGTGATGTTATTGGTAAGTATCATCCACATGGAGATAGTTCAGTTTATGATGCGATGGTTTATATGGCTCAGCCTTGAAAAAATAATATTCCATTGCTTGATATGCACGGAAATATCGGTTCAATCGATGATGATGGTCCCGCTGCAATGCGTTACACCGAAAGTAAAATGGCTAAAGTTGCACAATATTTACTTGGAGATATTAAAAAAGGAACAGTGAATTTTGTTCCAAACTTTGATGATTCAGAAATTGAACCAGCAGTTTTACCGTCTCTTTTTCCAAATATTTTAGTTAATGGTGCAAAGGGAATTGCAAGTGGAATGGCAACTGATTTACCACCACATAATCTTGGCGAGGTTATTGATGCTACAATTCATAAAATTAAGCATCCAAATGCTCCGTTAGACACTTTGATGAAATACATCAAAGGGCCAGATTTTCCAACTGGTGGAATTATTTATGGAACAAAAGGAATTGTTGAAGCATTCCAAACAGGGCGAAGTGAAAAACAAAAAATTAAACTTTATGCTAAATATAAAACTTATACAAAAGGGAAAAATCAGTTTATTGAAATCTTCGAAATCCCATATGGAGTTGTTAAATCAAAATTAGTTTATGAAATTGATTTAATTATTAATAATCTAGATATTGATGGAATCCTAGAAGTCAAAGATCAATCAGATCGTAATGGAATTAATATTTTAATTACACTTGATGAACAAGCGAATTTACAAAGCATTCTTTCATTTCTTTTCCAAAAAACTCAAATGCAAATTACTTATTCTTATAATAATGTTGTAATTGATAATAATGCTCCTAAATTATTAAATTTATCAGAACTACTTAGTTCTTACATTTTACATGTTAAAGATGTAAAAACAAAAACCTTAGAATTTGATTTAAATAAAAATCTTTTACGCCTAGAAATTGTGCAAGGATTTATTAAAGTTAGTGAAATTACGGATGAAGTGATTGCGGTAATCCGTAAGGCCGAAGGATCAAAAGCAGGTGTTATTCGTGATTTGATAAGTGTTTTTGATTTTACCGAAAATCAAGCACGTGCAATTGCTGAATTAAGACTTTATAGACTTAGCAAAACCGATAAAGAAGCTTATTTACAAGAGCTGAGAGAACTTGAAGATTTAATTGCAAAAATTCGTCTTTTACTAAGTGATCAGGGTGAATTTAACAATTATTTAATTAATGAGCTTAAATTAATTAAAAATGATTTAGCTCAACCAAGAAGAACTGAAATTGTGGAAGAAGAACTTAGTTTAAATTATTCTGAAACTGATTTAATCAAAGAGGAAGAAATTTATATTGGAATTTCGAGATTAGGATATATTAAGAGAATTTCTCAAAGAGTGGCTGATTCAAATGATTTTACTAATTATGTTTTAAAAGAAGATGACTATTTAATTCACTACGAAAAAGCCAATACTCTTAATAACTTTTTAATTTTTACAAGTTTTGGAAATTATGCGATTATTCCAATTTATAAAATTAATGAAGCAAAATGAAAAGAACTTGGTATGCATATGACGGATTTTGTCGATATGCATCCAAATGAAGAAATTGTCTCAATTATGGAAATTAATAATTGAGAAACACCGCTTTATATTGTTTTAGGAACACGCAATGGAATGTTTAAAAAAGTTCTTCTTAAAGATTTTCAAGTGACTCGAATTAATAAAGTGTATACAGCAATTAATATTGAAAATGGTGATCAATTAGTGAATGCATGTCCAAGTGATGGTTCGAAAAATGTTGTAATTCTAACCAAAAATGGTCTTTCAAGCAAGTATTTCGAAAGTGATCTTGGCCTTTATGGTCCAAAAGCAAAGGGAAATAAAGGAATTTATCTTTCAATTAAAGATTCAGTATCTAATTTTACAATGGCTTCAAATGAAGATGTAATTACCTTTATTACTGATGATGGGTATTTAAAGAAAATGCGTGTTAAGAAAATTCCGAATATTCCTAAAAACATTAAAGGAAAACCAATTTTTAAAGACGAAACAAATAATGATGATTTTATTGTTTCTGATATGTATGCAACCAGAGAAGATGATAAACTTCTTATTAAAAATACACTTGGTGAAACTTTCTTAGAACCAATCAAGCAATATTCATTTTCAGCAGCTAATCCGAATTTAATTGAAATTAAAGTCAATAATCTTTATAAAGTTAGAATTAAGAAACATTATAAAGAACAAGATTATTTAAATCAAAAAGATTTATTTAGCAAAGAAGTAATTGTTGAAGAACAAAAAGTTTTTCAAGAATCACAAAAAGATATAGAAGAAATTAGTTTAAATTTTGATTTAATCGATCAAAAACTTGCTGCTTTTCGTGAATCACAAAAGAAAAAGAAATAATTAAAAAGTAGTCTTTATTTGACTACTTTTTAATTTTTAGAATAAATTAATAACAAAATCACGCTTCATTTCTTCAAGAGGTTTGAGTTTTTCGATTGGATTTTTAAGATTCGGTGAAATTAGCTGCATAAAAAGATCTAATTTTCGAACTATTTGTTCTTGCTCTTCAATTGGAGGGAGAGAGATTTCTTCTTGTAAAAGTTCGTTATGAAGCAATTTAGGTGGTACTGCTACTTTATTTACTAAATTTTGATAAATATAATTTTGTTTACTAATTAGTCAATAATAAATAAATTTATTATTGTATTTTTCGGAGACAATTTCTATTGTTTTGGCTGCATTTGTTGCTCAAAAAGGTTCTTGAAAAAACGAAACATAACCTGCTCCTGCTCCATATACAGATATAGTTATATTATTTTTATTTCTATTAAAAGAATTATAGTAACCCACAATCTTTTTTCCAGCACCAATTACAGGATATTGATAAGAATCTTTTAATTCTCTTGAATGTAAGAATTTACCATCTCTTAATTGAATGATTTCTCCTAATTTATATTTTTTATTATTTTGATCTTTTTGAATATTTTCAAAAAGAGAATTAAGATAATATTTAAATTGAATTGTACGATAGTACAGCTCCGCTGACAGCTCCGCTGACAGCTCCGCTGAATACTCAAATAAACAATCCATAAGGGCAACAATTTTTTCTTGTTCTTCAATTGAAGGGATATATATATCTTCTTTTATAAATTGATTTTTTATAAGTTTAGAAGGAAATGATTCTTTATTTACGAAATTCTTATAAATATATTTTTGTTTATTAATTAAGAGATAATAAATAAATTTATTTTGAACTATTTCCTCATTATTCAAAATCACTCCGCAATCACTAGAAGCTCAAAACTGATCTTCTTGAAAGTCTACAAACCCAGCGGTCCCATTTAATGAAATTGTTGTTTTGTTTTGATTATTAAATTTATCAAAATAACCCAAAGGTTTTTTACCACCGTTGATAACAGGGTATCCTGTTTTTGAAAGATTCCTCTTTACAACTTGTTTACCATTTTTAATTATTACCACTTCTTCTAATTTATATTTTTTAATTTCTTTATCCCCATTTTCATATCTTTCTTGTAATTTTCGAAAGATATTTTGCAAGTGTCACTTAATTTCTTTTTGACGATATTTTAATTCTGTTTCTAAATCTTGTGTAATATTACTCATTTTTTCCTCTTTCGTTAATTATAGAATAAATTTGAATCAAAAAATAAAATCCTCATTAAAATGAGGATTAAATTGAAGAATTAATCGATTTTAACGCAGTAAATATTCTTTTTACCAACATTTAAAATTGCATATTGATTATTAAATAATTTTGAATGTAAATTAAAATCTTCAGAAACAGCTTCACCATTTACTTTTAAGGAATTAGCTTGAATAAATTCACGAGCTTCACGTTTAGATTTTAAAATTTTGTTTGCAATTAATTGCTCAACTAAATTTTGTCCACTTTGAAGGTTTAGAGTCACAATTTGACCATCAATTCTCTTGATATCTTTTAATGAATATTCTTGAAAGTTCACATTTTTATTAAATAAGAGGTTTGAAATTTTTTCACAAGTTTGAGCTTCTTCTTCGCCGTGAAGTTGACTAATAACTTCGAAAGCGAGTGTTTTTTGAGCAATTCGAAGTTGCGGAGCAGCTTCGTGTTGATCTAATATTCCACGAATTTTAGCAAGTGATAAGAAAGTAAGTTGTTTGAGTAATTTTTCAAGTTCACTATCTGGTTGATTTACTAAAAATTGATACATTGAGTATGGTTTGGTTTGGTTTTTATCGAGTCAAAGGTTTCCACCACCAGTTGATTTACCGAATTTTTGGCCATTTGCATCAGTTAGTAAATTACTTGTCAATACAACCGCTTTATGTGAATCTCCATAAACTTTAGAAATCATGTCTAACCCAGTTGTTAAGTTTCCTCATTGATCAGATCCGCCAAATTGAACAAAAACATCCTTAGTTTTATAAAGAGTTAGAAAATCTCATCCTTGAATTAAGGTATAACTAAATTCTGTAAAGCTTAGACCTTTATCAATTCTAGAAGCAACTGAATCTTTTGCAAGCATGTATGAGATATTTACCATTTTTCCAGCTTCTCTTAAAAAGTCTAAAAAGCTCATATCTTTGTAAAAGTCGTAATTATCAATTACTTCTAGACCAAAATATTCTAATTGTGATTTAATTTTTGCTTTATTAATTTCAAGTGTTTTTTGATCAAGGAGCTGTCTTTCGCTATCTTTGAACGAAGGATCTCCAATCATTCCTGTTGCTCCACCAAGAATTGCATACACCTTTCATCCATAATGTTTAAATCTTAATAAGTTAGCAATTTGAATGTAGTTACCAAGATGTAAGCTAGTTGCTGTTGGGTCAAAACCGGCATAAACTGCTGAATTTTTAGGTAAGTCAAGGAATTTATCTTCGTTACTAATTTGTTTTAAAATTCCTCTGTTTTTTAATTCTGTTAAAACATTCATTATAAATTAAATTCCTTTCCAATTTGATTTTCATCACCAAAAATTAAGCCTTCACCAGTTTTTCCTAATGTTTGATATCCGGTTAACATTCCGTTACTTTCAACATCCATCATTTTACCTTTTAAAATTTTTAATCCACTAAAAACTGTTGATCCTGGTAAAGCAACTACTAAAACTTTACCTTCTTGTGAATCGAGAGTATTTGTAACTACCTGAATTTGTGTGTTATTTAATGGATCAATTAAAAGTTTTAAAACAAATAATTTTTCACTTTTAGGATGAACTATTCTTTCTAGAACTTTTGCATAAACAAATTTAGGCTCAGAATTTAAATTTAAATTAAGTTCATTTGCGGCGTCTAAAATCAACTTTGTTTGTTCATTATTGAGTGAGTAAAATTTCTTGTCATTTGAAAGTTTAAAAGCTGCTGAATCAAGAATATTAATTGACTCTACATTGTTTAAATCATCAACAAAAAATATCGCTTTATCTGTTTGAATTTGTTTTGTTGATTTAATTTGAGAATCAACAAAAACAAGTGTTATTTGATTAAAAAAATCATTTAAATTATTAGCTATTAACATATTTTTAATTATAACAAATAGTATATTTTGTAATATAATAAAAACTATGAAAAATATAGCTATTGTAATTGATTCTTCAGCAGGATTAAGTGCTGAGGAAGCACGTGAAAAAGGTTGATTTTTTTTACCTCTTTTAATTCATTTTGATGATAAAAAATTTCAAGATGGAATTGATCTTAATTCAGAAAATTTATTCGATCATTTTACAATTGATTCAGGAAGTGCTAAAACCTCAGCTACACCAATTGGTTTTGCTGAACAAGAATTTGAAAAACTTTCAAATGAGTATAAACATGTTTTAGTTTTTCCAATTTCAGCTCATTTATCGAGTCAATACAGCATGTTAGCTAATTTAGCTTCTGATTATCCGAATATCAGAGTTATTCATTCAGTTTATATTGCATCATTAATTCCGGTTATGATTAAGATTTTTGAAGATTTAATTACACGGGGCAAATCTTTTGAAGAAGCAGCTAGCTATATTGAAAAATGAAATGATTCATGAAAAGTAACTTTAATGCCTAAATACAACGATTATTTGGTTAAAGGTGGGCGTTTACATCCTGCTGCCGCCACTCTTGCTAAACTTTTACAAATTGTGCCAATGATAGCATTTGAAAACGGAGAATTAATTCGTGAAGGTAAGGGAAGAACTTTTAACAAAACTGTTTATCGTGCAATTGATGAGAAATTTGAAGGTCAAAATATCGATCAATACGACTGCATCTTTTTACATTCAGGAAATAAAGAATTAAGTACTTATGTTTCTTATTTTGAAGAAAAATACGGCAAAAAAGCATATATTCAAACTCTTCCAAATGTTATTGCGATTCATACAGGTCCTGAAGCAATTGTAGTTATTAAATCACCAAAATTAACTGAAAAACAAAAGGAATTGTTCGAGTAACATTCCTTTTTTGAGTTTTTGAAGGATTTTTTATGACAAAATTACAAACCAAATCAATTCAAGAATTAGATCAATTTATTGCACAGATACTTCCGAAAATTAAAGAAAAACAATTTTTACTTTTTGAAGGTGATTTAGGAGCAGGGAAAACAACTTTTATCAAACTTTTAGCTAAACAAATTGGGATTAAACAAAATATTACTTCTCCTAGTTTTAATTACATGAAAGATTATCCTGGTTTAATTCATATTGATCTTTATAATTACCGCGGAAGTCTTGACGAGTTTGAAGATTATTTTGAAGATAATATTGTTGCAATTGAATGAGCAAATCTTTTAAGGGAAATCCCGTTTGAAAAATATTTAAAAATTAATGCAAAATTACTTGATGATGGAACTCATCTTTTTGAAGTAACGGAGGAGGAATAATGAATATTTTCTTAGATACAGCAACTTCTGATTTTGTTTTAATTTTATTTGATAATAACTTTCAAGTGCATGACTTTTTTATTTTAGAAAATTTTAAAAAGAAAGTTGATTATATTCCTGAATATTTTGAAACCTTTTTAAGTAAAAATAATTTAAAAGTGAATGATTTAAGTGGTTTATATACTAATTTAGGGCCGGGTTTTTTTACAGGTGCAAGAACGAGTTTGGTTTATTTAAGAACAATTGCAATGGCTTTAAATTTACCACTTTATTTTACAAATAGCTTTTCAATTTTAATGAAGCAAAATTTTAACCAAAAATTGTACTTAGATGCTCAAGGAAATAAACTTTATGAGTTTGATGTTCAAAATAAAAAACCAAATCAAACAAATGTTTTAGTAATTTCAAAAGAAAATCAAAAAATAGATCAAATTGATTATCACCAAATGGTTGTGAATTTTAAAGACTATCAAGATGTATTTGAAACTAGTGAACTATTAAAAATTGAGCCACTTTATATCAAAAAACCACAAATTGGAGGTGCGTAATGTTAATTCTGGGAATTGAAACATCACATGATGATACCTCTATTGCGGTTTTAAAAGATGGAAAAGTTTTAGATCTTTGAACTTTATCACAAATTGACATTTTTAAAGATTATGGCGGAACAATTCCTGAAATTGCTTCACGTGAACATGTTCGCAATATCGGATTTTTACAACAAAAAATTTTAGCTAAGTATGATTTAAAAGAATTTGATTATATAGCTTATACTAAGGAACCAGGTTTAAAAGGAACTTTGCAAATTGGCTTTCTTTTTGCTCATGCGCTTGGTTTGGCTTATGACAAAGAAGTTGTTGCGGTCAATCATTTACATGGACATTTTCTTTCGTCAACAATTACTGAGCAAATTACTTTTCCTGCATTATGTCTACTTGTTAGTGGTGGGCATACTCAATTAATTTATGCTAAAGATGTTGATGAACTTGAAATTGTCGGAGAAACTTTGGATGATGCAGTTGGTGAAGCGTTTGATAAAGTTTCATCACGCTTAGGTCTAGGCTTTCCTGGTGGTCCAATTATTGATAATCTAGCTAAGGATTATATCAGTGATTTTTACGAATTAACTAAACCAAAAACTGAACAAGAATTAGATTTTTCTTTTAGCGGACTCAAAACACAAGTTTTAAATTTTGTTAACAAAGCTCAAATGAAAAATGAAGTAATTGATAAAGTGAAATTAGCAGTGAGTTTTCAAAAAACTGCCGTTGAATATTTACTCGATAAAACAAAACTTGCTTTAAATCAATATCCTGTCAAAACTTTAGTTTTAGGGGGTGGTGTATCAGCAAATAAAGAACTTAGAAAAGAATTTGTTAAACTACATCCAAATACCATTATTCCGTCACTAAAATATGCAACTGATAATGGTGCAATGATTGCGCAAGCTGCTTATTTACAATTAAAGAAAAGAAAAAATCTTGGAAAGTAAATTTCCAAGATTTTCTTATTTTAAAAAACCCAAAGGAATATTCCGACAGACATCCCAATTAAAAGCACAACAAGTAAAATACCCATTATACCTTTAAATAAAAGACTAATTAGTCCGAAGAAAATTTTTAGAACAAGCCACAATCCACCGAAAACAAGAAATAATATAAGAAATATTATGAATAATCAAAACATACTTTCACTCCTTAATACTCTTATTTTACTAATTTTTATGGAGTCTAAAAAAAAAAAAAAAAACTTAGATTTCTCTTTTAAAAGTAATATTTTCAAAATGTTTTCGAACAATTGGGGCAACTTTTGTTCCAAATAATTCAATTGCTTTTAAAGTTTTTTTATGAGGCATAGAACCAACAGGAATGTGGAGCATAAAGCGATCAAGTTCTAAACCTTCCATTATTCGAATAATTTTTTGAGCAACATATTCAGGATTACCTGCAAAAATTGCTCCATTTAAACTAACTTCATAATTATATTGTTCTCTGGTCATTTCTCTTCAGTGTGGGCGAGTTTTAGCGATTGAATCAACTAATTGTTTAGTTGGTAAAAAGTAATTATCAATTGCAGAGTTATGATCCTCTTCAATTCAACCTCATGAGTGAGCTGCTATTTTCATTTTCTTAAAATCATTCCCAAAAGATTTTCAAGCACGACGATAAATATCAACTAGATTTTTAAATCTTAATGGATCTCCACCAATTGTTGCAAAAACAATTGGAAGCTCACGCTGAGCAATATTTACAATTGAAATTGGATTTCCACCGGTTGCAACTCAAATTGGAAGCTGATTTTGATTAGCAATTCTTGGATAAACTCCTTTATTATCAACTGAATGAGTTAAATTTCCTTGTCAATTTAAAATTTCATTTTGATTAATTGTTTGAAGCATACTAAGTTTTTCTTCAAACAATTCTTCATAGTTGTTAAGATCATATCCAAAGAGTGGGAAAGATTCAGTAAATGAACCACGTCCAACCATAATTTCTGCTCTTCCATTGCTCATTGCGTCAATTGTTGCAAAATTTTGGTAAAGACGAATTGGGTCATTTGATGATAAAACTGTAACTGCGGTTGTGAGTTTAATATTTTTAGTTTTGGTTGCTGCTCCAGCTAAAATAATTTCAGGTGCAGAAACTGCAAAGTCGTCCCTGTGATGTTCACCAATTCCATAAACATCAAGTCCTACTTTATCTGCTAATTCAATTTCCTCAATAATGTTTCGAATTCTTTCAGGATGAGAAATTGGTTTGCCTGTTGTTGTTAATTTTGTTGTTTCTCCAAAAGTTGTAATACCTAATTCGATTTTCATATTTATTCTCCTTGAATTTTTTCTATTAATTTAGCTATATCTTTTTTGTAAAGATTGATAAATTCTTCTTTATTTAAATTTTTAATTGTAGGCAAATTTGTACCTGTTATTTCTAATTTAAAAACTTGTTTAGCTCTTAGAAACTTTCAAACATTTTCTAATCAACTCACTGACCTTGATCATTTATATCAATCCGGCTGAGAACCACGGCTTGTAATTAAGATGACATTGAGATGATTTAAATTTCCTTTGTTTTCATCATTCAAATTTTGTGAGTAATTAAAAGTTTCTTTAGCTACTAAAATTGAATCAATAAAATTCCGAACAACTGGAGCTGGACTAAAATTAACTTCTGAGGAAACTAAAATTAAAGTATCCACCTCTCTTAGTTTCTTAATTCACTTATCTGACTTTAAAACTTGATAAAAATTATTTATATTATTAGAATGTAAAAGAGCACGTGAATGGGTTTTATTTAAATCATATGATTCAAGCTTTAAGTTAGGTTTTTGCTCTTTTAATTTTTCTAAAAAATAATCAAGAATAATTTGAGATTTGCTGCTACTATTATTTGAAATAGATCCATTTAATAAAAGTACTTGTTTCATGAAAAACTCCTTTTTAATGTCTTTTTTTGTTAATTTTTAAACTTTTTCTAAAAATATTATAACTTAATTAAAAAGAAAATCAATAAAAATTTAGCAATTTAATTCAATTATTGCTAAATTAAGAATAAAAAAATTAATATCCTAAGATATTAATTTGATATTGTCTTTATGATTTTTTGAGTTTTGATTCATAATGTTCTTTTGTAATGTTTCTTGCCCATTTAATGCTGTAATATACAATTTCAAAAACAGCCATTTTTGCAATATCGGAAAGGAAGAAAATCAAGTAGAACTGTGAAACATTTAATTTTCAGTGAAAATACCCAATAAAAACATAAGTTAAAAGAGCAAGTCATAAAATTTGTAATGCTCCTGTTGCAAATTCAACACTTGATGAAACATTATTTTTACCACCTGAAGAAATTAATCTTGATGAAGTGATAAATCATGCTCAAAATGGACTAAAAACAAGAATAATAATTAATGTTTCGTTGAGATATTTAACATATGCACTTTTCATTTGTGCTAGTTCCAAGAGACTAGCATCTGGGTGTGATTGTTGTCAATTTTTAGCAGCAGCATCACTAAAAATAGTAATGTGCGGCAATATAAATAAAAGCGAAGAACAAACGATGCTCATTAAAGCTTGCATGGTAAAGTGAAAACCTTTTAGATGGTTACCGTTAGTAATTGCAACTTCAATTTCATTATTACCAAGGTGCATCCCAACAAAACGAGTGACATTAGCACTAAATGAAGAAAAGGCGGCTGTAAAAACACCGGTAAAAGTTGCAGTAATTGCTAAAACAGAAACATTCATAATATCGTATGCATTGACTGTTTGAGCACTATTGTAGAAAATTTGACGAACAGTATTGAAAGCAACTGCACTAGCTGAAAGAAGAATTGATGGACAGCGTTTGAGGAATTGAATTAAAATAATTGGTGAAATTTTACCCATTTGTCAAGGGAACACGCAAAGTTCTCTTTGTTTAATGTAGATAAAAATATAGTTCATAATTAAAGCGGATACTCTTGCAATAATACTTGCTAAGGCAGCTCCAATTACTCCTAAATTTAAAACATACATAAAAAGAGAGTTAAAGAGAACATTAGTTCCTAAGGTAACTAATGTTGAATATAATGAGTATTTTCCAAGACCAATTTCTCTAAGTAAGTTTCCAGAAGTAAAAGTGAAGATTAATAAAATTCAAGCAATTGAGATGTACTGCATGTAATCTTTAGCTAGCTTCACTGCTTCATCATAACTACCAGCTGATGCTTCCCGTCTTGGACCTGCGACCATTTGGATCATTTGATTTGGAATTGTTCAAGCTAAAACAAAAACAACTATAACTACGATTGCACTTAAAATGATTCTTAATGAGATAATTTCACGAACTTTATCAACTTTTTTAGCACCAAGATATTGTCCAACCATTACTGCACCAATAAAACCAATTCCTAAGAAAATAGCTAGAATAATTGATGTGTAAAAGTTAGCGTATCCTAATGCTTGGGGTCCACCACTAATTCCAAGAACCATAAAGTTATCAACGAAGTTGTTTAATGAAAAACAAACTCCGGATAAAATGGTAGGAAAAGCATATTTAAAATATAATCATCATTTTTCTTTAGAATCAGGAAAATGCTTTGTAAAAAATCTTTTAGTTAATCTCAGCATGATTTCTCTTTTCTAAATTTTGAAGCAAAGTTTCGGCGACTAATTTACCAGAAAATGGATTTTGTCCAGTGATAAATTGTCCGTCTTGGATCACGTGCTTTTTAAATGCACGTTTCTTTTTAAATTTAGCACCTTGCTTTTTAAGTTGAGTTTGTAATTGATAAGGAACTTTAAAGAATTTACCACTAAATAATTCTTCGATTTTTGTAAATCCAGTAATTTTTTTATCTTTAATTAAGAACTCATTTGAATTACTTGGTGATTGAACATTTAATAAAGCTGCTACTCCGTGACAAACCGCCGTAATAAAACTTCCATTTTGGTACATTTGAGCGATAATTTTTTTAATTTCAGGTTGCTCTGCAAAATCAAAAACAGCACCATGACCACCTGCAAAATAAATTGCTTGATAACTTGAAGGGTTGATTACTCTAAGTGGTAACGAATTTGCTAATGCTCGATTTTTAAAATCTTTATTAGTATAAACTTCAAGATCTTCTTTACTAAAATATCCTTGCATTAAGCTTCTTGGATCAACTGGGACGTATCCACCTTTGGGACTAGCATAATCAATGATATAACCTGCTTTTTGAATTACGCTAACAAATTCGGTAGCTTCGGATAATCAAAGACCAATTAGTTCATCTTTTTTAGGATAGTTTGCAATATTTGTTAAAACAACTAATATTTTTTTCATAATTTAGTTTCCTTAATTTCTAATTATTAAATATTATTTGAAATTATCTTACTTTATTTTTTCTTATAAAAAAGCAGAAAAAATTAATTTTAAGAGAAAAAAAGCACAAAAAGTGCTTTATTTTCTCTTTTTAAAGAAGAATCAACTAAGAGCTCCACCAATAGCTAATGCTGAAGTTGTAATTCCACTAGCAAGTAATGCAATGAAACTTGATTTTTTGGTAGGAGTTTTAGTAATTTCTTTTAAATCTAAATCAACTAAAATTGATTTATTTTCAGCAATGTTTTCGACTACTTGATAATTTTCTGGATTATGTACTACATAAACAAACTTAGGATCAAGTGAAAGTGGTAAATTTGGTAATTTGTATAAATCATGGTATTTTACTGTTAATGTTCGAGTGTCAATAACATTTCCTTGATAAACAAATTTATAGTTAATTTGATATGTCTTGCGTTGCACTTGGATATTATCATAGTTTTGACCAATTAAATAGGTTTGATCTTGGTTTACTAATTCATAACCTTCTGGTAAAGTTAAATGATTTGCACTAACTTTTTGGCCGGCAGCTAAAGTTACTTGATCTTGACCTACTTCTTGGTTATTTTCTTTAAAAATAAATTCACTTGTAGCAACTTGATTTGTTATTTCGAGATTGTTAATTTGACCTAGATTAATTCTTGGATTTTGGTCAACTAATGCATATCCATCAGGGAGCTTTAAATCACTTGGTTGAATTTGATAATTAGGAGCTAAAGTTAAATTTTGAATACTTATAATTTGCCCGTCACTTAAATAATTAATTTTAGTTGTCACTTGCTCCTTGGTTAGATTAACTGTAATAATTTGATTATTTTCAATATTTGGAATTGGCTGATAATCTTGTCCTGCTTTATAAGCGTATTCTTTAGTATTTGAAAGTGGTAAAGCAGGTAGCTGGTAAGTTTGATGATATTTTGCTGTAATTGTTCGCATATCGATTTCTTGTCCTTCAAAAACAAAACGATATGTGACTGTAAAGCTTTTGCGAACAATTGCAAGATCGTAGCTTTGACCAGGAAGATAAGTTGTTTCTTTATTTATTAATTCATAACCTGTTGGAATATTTAAATCTTCTGCTGTAATTAACTTGTCGATTTCACTTTTCAATGATTCTGTTTCAACTAACTCATCACCTTCTATGTAAGCAAAAACTGTAATAGCGGTTTGTTTTTCAACTTCCAAGAAATTAGTTTGCCCGTTTTGAATTTGAACTTCTGGATTGACTAAATCATAGTATTTAGGAAGATTTAAATCAGCAAGCGTAATTTGATATGAAGGAGCTTTGTGAAGTTCTTGGGTAGCGATATTTTGTCTAGTTTTAGTTATAAAGCTAATTGTAGTGGTTGTTTGTTTTTTATTGAGCTGAACTTTGAAATCATAGTTTTGAGTTACATTTTGAGCTTTTGGTAAAGCACTTTCTAGACCAAAATCATAATCTGATGAATTAGAACTAGGAATTTGAGGTAAATCATAATTTTCCTCAAATAAGACATTAATAACTTGTGTATCAATAATTTGATTTTCAAAAATAAATTGATAACTTACTTGATAACTATTTTTTGCTAATTCTAGTTCATAATTAGTTCCGATTTGAAAATTTTGATATTTATCTACTAGGTGATATCCATTAGGAATGGTAAGCTCATTAATTGAAATTTGACTATCTAGCGGTTTACTTAAACTCATTTGACTAATTATTTTATTTTCAAATTTGAAAATAAAATTACTTTGAGCTTTTTGTTTTACTACATTTAAATTATTAGTTTGTCCGTTTTCGATATTGAGATCTAAATTTTCCAATTCGTATTTTTCAGGAATTTCTAAATCATTTATTGAAAAATGATAGCTAGGTGATTTTAAAAGAGTTTGAGTTTTAATTATTTCTTGGTTGAAAAGATAATTAATAGTTGTTGTTAAACTAGGACAGAAAAAATTAACAATTTATTAAATTGGATAACCCCGTACTATATTCGTATGGGGTTTTTCAATTCAGACATGATTGAATTCTAAATTTGTTGTATCAATTAACATAATTAGATATTACTTTTTCTAGTTCACTCAAAGTCATAGCTTTGATATTTAAATCTCTAATTAATTCAGTTTTTAAATTTGAAAATCAATATTCCACAACTCTATTATCTAAACTATTTCCTACTTTTGAAAGTGAAATTATTCCACCTTTATTTTGAATAAAACGAGAAAAATCATCAGATGTATAAGTTGAGCAATGATCTGAATGTAATATAAAACTTTTTTCAAAATCAACATTTTCAAATGTTTTGTAAATTAATTTGGAATCTCTAAATTTAGAAAGAGAAAAACTAATTATTTCTTTAGTTTTATGTTTAATTACTACTGAAAGATAAACATTATTGTTTATTGCATCTTTTGTCGCTGGAAGATATGTTACATCAGTAGCATATATATTTCTGTTATATACATCATTATAATCTCTATTAACAATGTTTTCTTTTATGACAGATGTGTTCTTTGATTCTTTTAGTTTTTTTCTTTTTCTGATATTGCAAAATAAACCTAAGGCATTCATATATCTTCCTAGAGTTCTTTCGTTTATGTCTATTTTATAGTGCTTTAAGATAAAATATTTTAATTTTTGTCTACCATATTTAGATCTATTTTGTTTAAATGAATCAATAATCAAGTCTTGGTACTTTATTTTTCTGGATTTATTTTTAGGAGCAAAATTATTTCTTTTATGTTTGGATATTGTTTGTCTACAAAGATACAACAAAATAGCAAGTTTATACGAAGCCATATTAATATGTGATGCCTCTTGAACTTTCTCTGTTTTAAATTTATCTTTTGTAATTTCTCTATATCTTTTTGCAATTTCAATTAAATCTTCTCGTGTAAAAATGTCTCAATTTATATCTTGTTCTTTCTCTTTTCTTGACCTACCGGTTCCAGGCTTTCTTGGTTTTTTATTCATATTACAATTATAATGTTTTAATATTCCTCGTAATCTTGCTTTCACATATTTATCTTTTGCTTTTGCACCATATTTATACATAAGTTCAATTGCATACTTTTTGCCTAATTGAAAAAATGTATTATAAATTTCTTTTTCTTGTTCTTCTGTAAAATGTTTACCCATTTTTTCTCCTTTAAAAATATAAAAAATTAACATTCGAAGGAATGTTAATTTTTATTGTCCTAGTTTATTGTAGATTGTTTTTTAGAAAGATTTACTACAATTTCTTGATTTGCTTCAACATTTGGAATTATTTGAAAATTTGAACTTGCTTGATAAGTAAAATCTTGACTATTAGAGTTTGGTAATGGAGGTAACTCGTAAGTTTCGTGATATTTGATAATCACATCATTTTTTGCTACAAGTGTTTCTCCAAACATAAATTTATATGTTAAAGTAAAACTTTGTTTTGTAATAGCTACATCATAATTTTGA
This sequence comes from Mycoplasmopsis gallopavonis, assembly GCF_900660635.1. Classification (GTDB taxonomy): domain Bacteria; phylum Bacillota_I; class Bacilli_A; order Mycoplasmatales; family Metamycoplasmataceae; genus Mycoplasmopsis; species Mycoplasmopsis gallopavonis. The sequence goes on along the minus strand of NZ_LR215031.1, from coordinate 46,286 downwards.
CCTAAGGTAAATGTTTGGTTAGGATTAACTAAAAGATATCCTCGAGGAAGTTGTAAATCTTGATTTTCAATATTTGAATCAATTGCTTTGGTAATCATCTGACTACTGACTAATACCCCATTATCTTTGTAATTCAAAGTTGAACTTCTTTTTTGTTTTGTGATTTGAACTTTATTTGTTTGACCACTTTGAATTTGTTGGTGTGAATTAACTAAAACATAATTTTCAGGAAGCTTTAAATCTTTAATTTGAACTTGATAATTTGGAGCTTTTGTTATTGTTTGAGTATCGATTTTAGAATCATTATCAAAATATTCAATAATGGTATTTTTTGTTAAATGTGATAAATGAACTTCAATTGTTTGATTTTGTTCTACATTAGAGATTTTTTGATAACTACCAGAAACCTCATAACTATAATCTTCGTTTCCGTTAGGGATTTGAGGTAAATCATAAGTTTCGTGTCATTTAACAGTTATATTTTGTTGTTTAACAACTTGATTTTGATCTAAGAATTTATAAGTTAAAATGAAACTTTTCTTTTCAACTTCAACTTGATTATTTTGACCAGTATTAATTGTTTGGTTATTATTTTTTAATTGATACCCTTCTGGTAATGTTAGTTGACTTTGAGTTATTGCATCATCAGGATAAGTATTTAAAGTTTGAGTTGAAATTGTTTGAGAATTAGATACATAATTAATTTCTGTATTTACTTTTTGCATTTCAACTTTATTTAAATCAATTTCATAAATAATAAATTTAGGATTTTGAGTTTGAACTCGTTTTTCCTTAATTTGATATTCATAGTGTGGTTCATTTGTTTTAGGAAGACTTGGTCAAATGGTTTGATCAGAAGCTCTTCCAATTTGAGAATTACTTGCAATTTCTTTTCCATTATATTTAAAGATATATCTGCGAATATAATTTATTAATTTGACAGTAATTTCGTTTTCTTGACCAACATGAATAGTTTGGTTGCTAGATTCTAAAAGATAATCAGGTTGATATCAAGAATCTTGAATTTTAATTGTTTCATCAAGGTAACCTTTTTGTGTGTGTGTTTCTCCAATTTGCTTTCTTGTTTGAGCATCAATTATTTTAATTGTAGTTGTTACTTTATTATCTTCAACTTGAAGTTGAATATTAAAAGTTGTATCTTTTGTAAGATCGCTTGTTGTTGGTAAAGGAGAATTATTTGATGAAACATATTTTTTGTGAATATCACTATGAATTGGTAAACTTGGGACTTTATATGTAGGCTCTTCAATGCTAATTGTTCTTTTTTCAGTTTTAATTAAATTATTACCAAATTTAAAGTTATAAGTAATTGTATGAGTAATAGGTTCAATTGGAATTTCTTGATTTGCTAAATTTGAACTTTGAAGATTGAATGTTTTTTTAATTCGATATCCATTTGGAACATCTTTTTCTAATCTTGCTCTAAATCTTTCTTTATTTGTATAAACTAATTTGGTTTCTTTTAGTTTTCCAAGTTTTTGCGAATTATAGTGAATTGTGTAGTATTTTGTATCTAACGCAAGTTCTTTTAATTGTGGTTGTAAATCAACAATAGCTTTCTTATCACTTTTTCTAACTCCATTTGAGAAGAAATTCTTAATAGGAGCAGGGTCAAAGAAACCAGAAGAACTATGACCACTAGAACCGACAGTCTTAACATTTCTAAAGTGCCCAACTCAACCAATTAATGGATCGCTATTTGTCATATAGTTGTGAGAATATCCTGAATTAATCAAAAGATCACTAATTTTTCCGTATTGACCTTTTACTTGTGGTGCGTTAAAAGTTCAGGCACCCTTGAAATTATCAAAATTTGAATGATATTTTTGGTTAGCAAGTAAATATACACCTACCATTTGTGCAAGGTAACCACCAAGTGAGTGTCCAACTGATTTAACTGGAATATTGTGAGTTTTATTCAAAATTGTGTCATTTGGATTTTTAGGATCTCTGAATTTTGCTGAATTAAAATACTGATCAGATAAGTTTGCATATTTTTTTCTAATATTTCAATCTTGTCACATTCAAGAGTAAATATTGACATTTTTATAAGCTTGTTCAGGAACACCACCTGTAAAAATTTTTGCATCAGCTCCTAAATCACCACTTTCTTTTTTATCTGTTCCGGCAATTGCTCAAATATTTTCGGTTTGACTTTCGATAAAAGGGAAATCACTTTGGTTAGTAAATCAAGTTGCATCAAAACCATTTTCTTCATCTCATACATAAACAGGTTGTCAATATCTTGACATTTCGTATTGCATGTTAACATACATGTTTCGCATTTCAGGGTTGTCTGCATATTTGCCCGGTTTATCTTTATCAAGTGATTTTTGAACGTTATCTTTGTAGTCTTTATAATTATCATCATTAAACATATCGAAAATAAAATTCTTTTTACGATATGCTAATTCTTGAAAGAAAGCCATATCTCTAAGCGAAACATCTCAACGTAATTTGTGCTGATCTTGATTGTCTAAAATTCCATCACCATCTGTATCTTGTAATTTTGGGTGAGAATTTAGTCAATAGTAAGTTTGACCATTTTCAACAAATGTATAAACTTCATCTTTGTTTAAAATCCCGTCATGGTCATCATCCCCTTCTGGATCGAGCGGAGGATTTTGGAAAAGAAGTGAATCATAATATCCGCCGTAAAGTTTAATTTCTCCTGAACTAATTTTTAAAGCCGCTTCTGATGTCAGCGGAGTTTTAGATTGAATATTATGAGGTTGAATTGAGGAAATACTAAATATAGAACCAAAACCTAAAATGGGTAAAGCTATTAATAATATTTTTTTAGATCTTTGAATTTTATTTTTTTTCATGATTCTCTCCAAACTACTTTTTTAATTATTTTTGGTAATTAATTTTACAAGTTTATTTTATAAAAATAAAATAAATTTTAAATTTTTGTTATTTACTTACTTAAATAATAAATTTTTTTCAGAAAAAAGAAATCAAAAAAGAATTTTTTAAAAATAAAGATGAAAAAATAAATAATTTTGGTCTTTTAACAATTTTGAGAAAATCGACAATTTTGGTAAATTAGTTTCTTTTTCTAAAAAAAAAAAAAAAAGCAAAAAGTTTCAAATTTTAGCAATATTTATTAAAAAAATATTTAAAAAATTCAAAAAAAGCTTCATTTTTACAAATTCTGTTTGAGTAGTCCAGAAGTTCAAATAAAAAATTTATCAAACTTTAAATTACTTTTAAGACTAGGAGAAAGGTGTAAAAATTAATGTTTTTCAAATTTTGAAGTTTTTATAAAGAGAAAAAAATCTCTTTTTTGTTATGGAAATAATTTTATAAATAATTCATAAAAATCTAATTGGATTCAATTTGAGGTGCTATTTTTTGCGAGTTTTTTGACTTTTATAACTATTTTTAAGGTTTTTTCGGAAACGACTTATTTTTTTCCTTTCTTAGTATAATAGTTTCTATACATTATAAAGGTTGCGTTATTTTTGTCGATTTGCAGTCAACCTTGTAAAGGAGAATTTATGAAAACGAAAAAGAAAAATATGAAATTACCATTGTTGTTACTTTCTTCACTTTCAGTGACACCAATGATCTTTTCTATTTCTCAAACAACAGGAGATAGGTCGATAGTCTATGTTAATAATATTGCTTATGATGACTTTGTCAGAATAGAATCACCAGAAGCATGAACTAACTGAAATAATATCGAGTATCCTGGAAGAGTCCACAACCTAGATCGTACCAAGTATGAATTTTTATTAAATAATACACCTACAAGAAAAGGAGAACCTGCTACAACCCCTCGTGAACAGGGAGAAAAAGGTTCTGATTATTTTGGTTTAGAGTGAGCTTTAGGCCAAGATAAAGATCATAGAAGAACAACAAGTGATACAGTTGGATCAACCAGGGATTGATATAGATTTTTTAGTGTTGATGATAAAAACAAACAACTTAATCAAAATAAATTAACACCTCTTCAAGCAGCAGTTTATGATTTTCAAAAGTGAGGTCAATTTAGTACTTATAACTGAATGGGCTCACAACTTAGTGAAAACGCAACAACCTTAAAAAAAGGTAAATTCTGAACAGGAGATGGTTTTTCTACCAAAACAGGTACAAAAAAATTCAGAATTGGTTTCAATATTTCTAATTTAAGAACATTTGACTCGAAATTTTTTGGTGCAATCTGAATGTCCAATGACATGATTTTAACAGGTAATGTTAATATTACTGTTTTTTCACGTAAATCAGATAATTGAGATTACAAAACACTTAAACAAGAAAATGTTAAAACTTATACTTTCCAAATTAACGAAAGTCCAGATTTTGACGATGTTAACGACAACCAAATTAACCCATTCTTACATTATTTTGATACAAGAATTTCAGATAATGAAAGTAATAGGGTAAGAATTACAGAAAATGGTGAAGAAAAATATTGAGCTTCACTAGATAAAATTCAATATGTTCCTTTTTATGATATTCCTGAAAATATTAAAAGAAGTGACAAATATAATAAAGATTGAATTTCTCCTGAGGGAGAAAAAATAGGAGATAGTCCTAAGAAAATTGTTGAGTTATATCAAAACAAAGGTGTAACTTTAAGTAAAATACTTTTAGATTCTAAACCGGTGTCTATTTATGGACGCTATGATTTTGCACCCGATTCTGACGGTGAAGTAAAATACGGTCTTAGTTTAGATAGTGATAAATGAACAACAGAGAAAAGAAGTGCATTGAATATCAATGGTGGTTCAATTTTAAATTTTGAAGTTAATTATTCAAGTGCTAAACACGAAAATAATGAAAGTGAATATACTACTTCTGCAATTGTTGAATTCGAAATTAAACCAACAGAACAAATGTCTAAGCCAGGAACTACTTTCTTTGGTGCAGGATCAGGAAAATTTGGAACTTATGATTCAAAAAGTTTTCTTTCAGAAGGATTTACAAAATTTGGTTCGAGAGAACAAACATCTATTAAACAAATGATTGTTCGTGAAAGAATGTCAGTTGAAGAAAAATTTAGACAGCCTAACGAAACTATTCCTAGATTTAAAGTAGAAATCAAAAATAAAAATGAAAATAATAAATTAATTGCCGCTAATGAAAAAAGAGATTTCCATAATGTTATGGAACATAAAAAACAAACAAACGGTAATTTAGATACATATAACACTCATTTTTATATTCAAGACGGTGCAAGATACACTGCTGATGATTTAATTGTTTCTCCTGAGCTTTTAAATAGTGATGTTTGATACGCAGGAACAAGTACAAATCCTAAAGATCATGTTTTTAATGAAGAAACAGGAAGTCTAAATGAGGGTCTTATTTTTAAAGAAATTGTTTACTACTTAACAGATAAAGAAAAAATTAGAAGATATGTAGAAAACAAGAAATGATTAACAAGAAAACAAAAAGATGAAATTATTAGACAATCAATCAATGTTTTAGGTAATAATCAAATTAATTTTGCTGATGATAAATATTGAAATTATGAAACAAAAAGAGAAGAAGGTACAACAAAAGCTCTAGAATCATTCATTCAATGAGCAGATAGATTAGATCATGCTCAAGAAGAAGCTGAAAGATATGCTTCTTATCTTACAGATGATGCTTTCTATGAAACAACCCTTTCTTATAAAATAGATGGAATTTCTATCCCTAAACTTATTGACTTTACTTTTGCTGCTAAATTAAAAAGAACTATCGAAACATATATTCAAACATTAAAAATTAGTACAGATTTTAGATCTGAGGAATATCAACCTAATTCTGGTTTAGATAGAAATAGTAAAGATGAAAACACTTTAAGTCAATACCAATTTAAAGATTTTAAAGAGTTAGAGCAAAGTTATGAAAGAATTCAAAGAGTAATCAAGAGGTTAGAAGAAGATTCTAAAGCAAGAATTCAAAAAGAATTATTTGGTAGATTAACTTTCATTAATAATGATGAAGATTTTATTCAAAAAGGTATTAAGAAATTATCTATTAACGAAACAACAAACTATATTCTTGTGCAGAAAAAAGGATTTGGTGGTAATGTAAAAACTTGAAAAGATTGAGTTAAAGAAGAGTTTCAACCAGGTTTCCAAAAAAATGATCCAGCTCAAAATGTTAGTGATGACTATAGTAAATTATCAAGTTCTCAAAAAGTTCTTTACGATCAGTATTATGGTTTAGTAACTTCTTCTTTAAAACAAGCAAGAGATAGATTAGTCGCACTTAAAGATATTTATAAAGAATTAAAGAAACAAAAAGATGCGTTTATTTCTAATAATCCTGATTCAACATACCGTGATGTTTATGGAATGTCTACTAATCAAACAATTAGTGATGAGTGATACAATAACTTTTTAGAGAAAATTCAAGATGTGAATATTCCAGAAGAAAATTCAATTTATAAAGATAAAGAAACTTTAAATGCTTTTCTTAATAAATCAATTGAAGATTTAAAAACAAATTGAATTATACCTATGCAAAATTCTGATGGTAATAAAAATCAAGCTATTAAAAACTTAGAAACATTTAATTACCTTTTAGATGAAGATTTAACAAACTTTAAAAATAAAGTTCAAGCAATCAATGATCAAAATTTCAGTTTTAACGATACTAACTTCACATTAACTAATAATATTAATAAAGTTGACGAAAAGTATCAAGCAATTATTGATGAAGCGTTTGCTAAATCAAAAGAAAATGCCAAAGATAAAGCTAAAAAAGCTTTAACTTATGTAAAAGAAGATGAAATAAATAAATTAGATGAAGCTTTATTATTTAAAGGTATTTCAAAAGCTTCAAGTAATAAACTCAATGAAGATGTTAATGTTAGATTTGGTAACGATTCTAACATTAGTAATATTTATTCAAACCTAATTAGAATTAATAATTTTAGAAAAGGATTTATTGACTTAGTTAATAGCACTTCAATTAATGAACAAACTAACCTTTTAACTCAAAGTCAAAAAGATGCATTAATTGCAAAAATTAAGTCTTCTTTAACTTATGATCAAGCTAAAAGTGAAAGTGCAACAAACACTATTTATAACGATTTAGAAGCTCAAATTTTAGGTCTTAATAAGTTAATGAATGATCTTCAAACTAAAATAGACACTCATGACTTAAAAGGTGATAAATATCTTTTAGCAACTAATAAGGCTGATTATGACACAAAACGTAAGGAAGTTGTTGATTTTCTTGCTAGTGGTTCAAATATTGATACTTCTTCTGTAAACCAACTTAATGAAGATTTCCAAACAAAATATGACGCTTTAAATGGTGATACAGTTGGTTTAGAACAAAAGAGATTAAACGAATTAGTGGTTAATTTTACAAAAAACACACAACAAGCAATGGCTAAACTAGGACACGAAATATGGACACAACCATATTTCGTGTTTTTATATATTTAGGAGGTATTATGAGACAATTAAAGGCACATGAATGATTAGAACTATTCGGTAGTTATGAAGATTACAAAAATAATTTGATATCAAAAAATGATTTTGAACTTAAATATTATTCAATCAGAGGTTTTAGTTTTTTTGATAGAAAATTCAATGAGGCTAAAAAATATTTTGTCTTTAAGTATAACAGATATAATTTAGGAATGATAAATATAGAATCGCAAACAGGTAAATCATCTAAAAAAGGTAAAGGGTCAGGCAGACCAAAAAGGCAAAAAATTACTCCTATTGAAATTGTAAAAAAGGAATGAGAAAAAATGCCTAAGGAACAATTGATTGAAATTTTAGAAATTTATAAAGACTCTTTTGATAGAAATAATATTGAAGTTGATATTTCTAAAATTAAGAAATCTTCACTTTCTACAAGAAAATTGGGCCTATGCTTTAATAAATCTAAGTCAACAATTCACAATCTAAAAACTAAAGAGCAGCAAACAAGAAAAAAATCTGTAAATACTAAATATGATGAATTAATAATTAAGTCATTTAAGAAAAATAAGGGTTTGTTTGGTAGAAAAAGATTGGAAAGTTATATTAGAACAAAATTCCAAATAGATCTAAATTATAGGACTATTGGTAGAGCGATGAGAAGATTAAACTTATTTTGTTTAATCAGAAGAAAGAAAATAGATAGAGAACAAAAGAACACAAACGTAAAATTTATAGATCTTGTTAATCGTGATTATCACGGATAGACAAACCAAATAATTGCCACTGATGTTACTTATATTTCTGCACCAAAAGATTGCTTAAACAATTTTGTATTTTTATCTGTTGCGATTGATCACAAAAGCAAATTTGTTGTTAATTATAATCTTTCAAAAAGAAATGATTTAGAACTAGTAATGGAACATATGTCTAAAATCAAAATGGATAAAAAATGAATAGCTCATTCTGATCATGGTTTCCAATATTCTTCAAAAACTTATGTAGATTTAATTCAGAAAAACAATGGTGTTGTATCAATGGGTAGAGTAGGAAATTCTTTAGATAATAGAGAAGCAGAATATTTCTTTTCAATTTTAAAATCAGAATGTTTAAAATTAATCGATATTACAAAAATAAATTTTAATGAATTAAAATCACTGATTGATGATTTTGTGTTTTGATACAACAACGAAAGAATTCAATCAGTATTAAATTGAAAAACACCTCAAGAGTGTTGAGGTGTTTTAGTAAATTAAACTTTTTGTCCACTTTTCGTGTCCCAGTTTAGGCTTCTAGTGTTTCAGCTTCAAATATGAGTGCTATTGATAATAATTTAGATCAAAATAGTCAAGTAGAAATTGTTTATGACGCTAGTAGTTTTAAATTTGATGATGTTAACGGTAAAGTTCAATTTAGTTATGTATTAAAATCAACTAAACAAGGATTTGAAACTTTAACTTCTGAAAAGAGAACAGCATTAGTTGATTCTAGCGGAACTAATAAATTCAAGACCGAACAAGACAGAATTAATGAATTAGCACAAAGTTATCACGCTAATCCAAATTCAATTTTGATTACTGGAATTGACCAAGCTAAAACTAAACCATCAAAAGTTCAAGATAGCAATGTAAACTTCAATAGAACATTAATTAATGCAAATGATAAAGCAAACCTATCTAGTTTTGTACTTTCAAATAAAGATGATGTTAATGGTACAATTGATGCATCATTTACTATTGCTTCTACTAAGACAGCAACTGAATTAAATACACTTGATTCAAACTTTAGTAAGCCATCAATTACTGCTACTAAAACTAAAAAATTAACAGGATTTTACACAAATGCTAGAGAACTTGAAGATGAAAGAAAAAGAGTTGAAAGTTTTGTTCCTAAAGTTAGATTTGATTATCCAAATAAACAAGATCTTTTAGCAGATTATAGTTCTATTCAAGAAAATGCAGTTACTTCTCAATTATTGAGTGGTTCACCACTTGCTTCAGCTCATTTAAAAGTTATTAATTTAAAAATTACCAATAAAGATGATAGAACAGGCCAAGTAAGACTTTCATATGTTTTACAATCAACCGATCTTCCTGCTGCTCAAATTACTGTAAATCCAAATCTCAGCAATTTTGCAAACACAGGAATTTCAGGATTTAAAACAGAACAACAAAGAATTAATGAGTTAGTGAGACAAGTGGTTGCAACTTACTTAGATGCTTCACATAAAGCAGTTGAAGAAACAATTGATTCAGAAGTAAGTTATAATAGCTTAGCAGATGCTAGTGTTGAAAGTAAAAATCCTACGATTACTGCTCGAAATGCTGCTCAAAAAAGTATTACAGTTAGTTATAAAGTTAAATCAACAAGAGAAGGATTTACAGATATTTACGCAGAAGGTAGCTCTTCAATTAATGGCTTTTTAGATGAAGCTGAGAGATTAAATAGTTTAATTAATAATCCAACTAATTATCCGGTAAATATAGACTATTCTCAACCAAAAGCTAACATCAAAGCTTCAGAAGTTCAAAAAGAACAAATCACTAAGGTATTAGGGGGAAATAACTCGCAAGCACAAATCGTGATTAAGAGTTTAAGTGCAAACGATCAAACTGGTGATTTAACTATTACTTATGCACTTGAATCAACTAAGAGTGTTTTTCAAACTAATAAAAAAGAATCAACAGCAACTAAAACAATTACACTATCAGGATTTAAGACTTTAAAAACCGAAGAACAAGATCGTTTAAATAGTGATCAAGTTACAGTAAGTGTTGATGCAAATGATAAAGCAAATATTCAAGCAAGTTCAATAAATAGTCCAGACTCTTTAACTTGAACATTAACATCAACCAATCCACAAGCTCAAATCATTAACAAAAAAGTTGTTGGATACGATGAAATTACAGGAACATTAAAAGTTTCTTATCAACTTGAAAGTACTAAATCTAATTTAAATCCAAGCACAGATACTTCTAAGGTTCAATCAGAAGTTAAATACGCTTTAATTCAAGGATTTAAAACAGAAGAACAAAGACTGAGAGAATTAATTAAACAAAACTTACAAATTTCTCAAAATAGTAATGATTTACACAAATTACCTTCTAGTTTAACAGTCCAAGATTTTAGTATTACTAAACCGAGAACTGGATACGAAAACACCGAATTAACATTAAATAATCCAACAAATCTAAATGATGATCTTGGAACAGCTTCTATTTCATATAAATTAAAATCAAGTGGCAAAAACCTTGTAAGTAATATGGGGAATGATTCTAGTTCAAATCCAAATCAAGAAATTGCAGTTTCAAGTGATCTTCAAAACTTTGGTGGATATTTAACAAATACCCAAAAAGAAACAGAGCGTTTACAAGGTATTCTTGATTCAAATTTAAAAATTTCTTATAGTGGTAACAAAGAATATTTACCATTATTTAATCAAGATCAAGTTGTTGCTAATAACCTTGTAATTTCACGAAAAGATGGAACTACATTAGACGATCAAAATATTATCATTGAAAGCAAAACAATCACAAAAAGAGATGATTCTAACGGAACTATAGAAACAAGTTATAAAATTGTTTCTAAAACAAATCCAAATGCTTTTATCGAAGTTACAAGTGTAGCATATCCAACTCAAACTCAAATTGATGGATTTAAAACTGAACAAAATCGTCTTGATGAATTAGTTCTTGTTGCTGATTATGCAAATAAAGAAAATATTTCAGCGACAGATGCTACTAATCAAGGTGTTTCAATTGCAAACACAAATGATAATTTTGTAGAGGTTCAAAACTTACAAATTACTCAAAGTAGTGATTTAAATCAATCTATTAGCGGAACTTATGTTTTAAAATCAACTCGAAGAGGATTTGAAAATTTAGTTAGTCAAACTAAAACTTTCACAATTAATGGACTCCAAGATGAAGTTACAAGACTGAATAATTTATTAAATTCTCCTGATGTAACAAAAACAATTTCTTATAATGATTCCCAAACAGCTCAAAACTCAATTAAGGCAAGTGCTTTTAAAACAAAATTTGATCAAAATAACAAATTGTTAAAAGCAATTCTTGCAAATCAAGAAGCAAACAAAGCACAAATTCAAATTTTAAGTGTAAGTGCTAATGATGAAAGTGGAGAACTTATTGTTAATTATGTTTTAGAATCTACTAAAACAGAATTTAATTCAAAACCAAGATCTTTAGCTTCATCAATTACTTTAAGTGGATTTTTAACAAATGTACAAGAAGCTCAAAATGATTTAATCAAAGAAATTGAAGACGCAAAAAATAAAGGTCAAATCACAGAAAAACAAGCTAAAGATTTAATTGATAAAACTAAGAGCCAAACAACTGAAAGTGGTGTCGAAAACGTTAAAAATGATTTAAATCGTGATATTAAAGTAAATGAACTTACTAATAACATTGATCAAACATATCCAAATTTAAATCCAAAACAAAAAGAAGATTTAAAAACTTTATTAGCAAGTTCTACTTCTGCCGCTGATGCTCAAACAAAATTTAATTCATATAGTCCAATAAATGATCAAATGGGACAATTAAAAAATGAAATTACAAAATATGAAGAACTTAAATCACAAGATTTAAATCAAAAATATTCAAAAGCAACAGAAACTCTTAAAAATAATTTTGATAAATTACTTACTGCTGCAAAAGAATTATTAACTTCAACAACTAACAATGGTCAAGATTCATTAGCTAAATTAATTGACACTAATAAAATAAATGAAGGTAGCTTAGCGAATGCGTGAGGAAAATTAGATGGTGAAATTAATGTAGCTCTTGAAAAATTAAATGAAAATTCATATTTAAATAATCAAGAAATTGAAAAATTCAGAGAAAAACTTAATAATATCAATCCACTTGATGATGATTATCAAACTGAAATTCAAAATCTTTTAGATAAAGCTAAAAATGCAAATGATGCTAAAAAAGAGAAAATTGATTTAATTGATCAACTTGATAATTTAACACCAGAACAAAAACAATTGTTTAAAGAGCAAATTAAGAACATTAATTCAGAATTTAATGATCAAGACAATGAGTTAAACGAAACTACTAAACAAGAACTTGATAAAATTCTTGTAAATGCAGAAAAACAAAATTTAATTAATCAAATTAGTGATTCATACGAAAATCTCAATCCAAAACAAAAAGAAGAATTAAAAGAACAAATTGCTGGAGCAAGTTCAACAGAAAATGCAAAAGAAATCTTTGCTAATGCTAGTGATCTAGACGAAAAAATGAAGACTTTAAAAGAGCTTGTTGAAACATATAAAAATAAAAATGTTGATCAATTAGATGACTATAAATATGCTTCAAAGGCAAATAAAGATCGTTATGATGCTGCAATTCAAAGTGCAGAAGAATTATTAACTTCAACAACTAATAATGGTTCTGCTAATCCTTCACTAACTACTTTAATTGGAGATAAAAATACTCCAGGAAGTCTTGATAATTTATTTAATCAACTAGATGGACTTAAAAATCAAGCAATTAATGCAATTAACGAATTAAAAAATCTTAATGACAAAGAAAAACAAAATTTAATTAACGAAATTCGAAATATTGATAACAATTCTGAACAAAAAGGAGATTTAATTAATGCTATTGTAGATAAAGCTAATAACATTAATGATGTTAAAACAACAGCAATTGAAAAATTAAATCAAATCCCAGGGTTAACAGAAGCAGAAAAAGCAAAATATGCAGAACAAATAAAAAATGTTGACTTTACAAAAGAGAATCAAAATCCTAGTCCTGAAGAACAAGTTGCAAATATTCTAAAAGAAGCAGAAAAACAGAGTCTTAAAAATCAAATTGATCAATTACCACATCTTAATCAAAACCAAAAAGACGCTTACAAAGCTTTAATTAATGCAGATACTTCACCAGAGAGTGATAAAGAAGTCTTAAACAATGCAATTAAATATGATGAATTAAAAGGTCAAGCAGAAGAGCTTAAAAAACAATTAGAAGATTATAAACAAACACCTGATTATAAACTTGCTGATCCTGAGTTTAAAAATAGTTTTGATGAAGCTTTAGATAAACTTACTAGGGAAATTGCTGATGATAGCCATGCTCATGTTCTTGATGATCTTCAAAATTACATTGATAAAGCAAATAAAGCAAAAGACCAATTAAATGGAAATGAAAATCTTGAAGATATTAAGAAAGAAATTCAAAATTTAGACCATCTTGATTATTCGCAAAAACAAAATCTAATTGATATTGCAAGTAATCAAGATAATTTAGCAGAAGCTGAAAAAATTAAAGAACTTGCAGATTCACTTAATACTAATTTAGTAAGTCTAGAAGAATTAATTAAAAAATCAAACGAGACAAAAGCTAAAACAATTTATCTTCTTGAAGAACAAAATGTTAAAACTGATTTTGATCAAAAATTAACTGATGCAACTGATAAACAGAATTCTTTAAAAAATATTCAAATTACCCCTGATAATTACAATTCTATAAAAGAAGAAATTGCAAGATTAAATCAAGAAGCTTTAGCTGCAGGAACTGGACTTCAAAACGCATTAGATCATCTTGATGGAAATAGAAAAGATTTAGCAAATAAATTAGATCAATTTGAATTGATTGAAACAAAAACTTCTCTTAAAGAACAAATTTTTAAAGATTTACCAAAAGAATTTTCAAAAGAAGAACTTAAACAAAGTTTAGAAAATTATCTTAATGTTGCCAAAGCTACTGGAATTAATCAAGTTGAGAATTTTGATCACTTAACAAGAAGTGAAAAAGATGCTTTAATTCAAAAAATTGAAAATGCAGCTCTTAATTCATTGGATGTTAAAAATCCAGACTGAATTGGTCAAAATGGTTCTGAAAAATTCGATAAAAATGTTAATGACATTTTAGTAGAAGCACTTGCATCAAATAATGCTAAAAATAAAGCATTAGATGAAATTGATAAATTAAATGGATTAAATGACACACAAAAACAACATTATAAAAATGAAGTGATTAATAACCCAACAAGTGAAGTCGATAGCATTGTAAAACTTGCGAAAGAGCTTGAAACTGCAATGAAAAAATATCGTAATGAGAGTTTTGCTACAAATCCAATTAGTAAAACAGACATCGATTATACACAAGCTGATCAAAACAAGAAAACAGCATTTGATAATGTTCTAACAAATCAAGAGGCAAATACAAACAAAACTTCAGGACCTAACTTAACTTTAGAAGAAGTTCAAAAACTTCATAAAGAACTTCTTCAAGCTCGTGAAGACTTAGATGGAGAGGAACGTCTTAATCAAGCTAAAACAAATGCTAAAAATAAAATTGATCAAGAATATAATAACTTAACAGCTAGCCAAAAAGAGGCTGCTAAACAGGCGATTGATAATAATGAAGTAAATACTATTGAAAAAGTAGAAGCATTAGATAAAAGAAATTCAGCTTTAGATTCTGCGACAAAATTATTAAATGATTTTATTGCATCTGAAAATGAAATTAAAAGTCATGTTCAATATTCTGGGTCAGAAGAAGCACTTCGTAATAACTATGATCAGGCCTTAAATAAAGGTAAAGAATTAGCTACAAAATTAAATGAAAATCAAAACCCAAGCTTGCTTGATCTTGAGAATTTACAAGCAATTAATAAATCAATTCAAGACGCCTTGGATAAATTAAATGGTGAAGAAAACTTACGGAATGTTCAAAATGATGCAAATAATCAAATTGATAGTTTAGAAGATTTAAACCAAGCTCAAAAAGACGCTTTAAAACAAAAAATTTCAGAACAAAATACACCTGAAAATGTTAGAGATATTGTTGAAAAAGCAAAAGAGTTGAATGATAAAATGAACAAGTTAAATGAACTTGTCAATACAGAGCATACAAATAATACTAAGCAAACTGAAAATTATCAAAATGCCGATAATACTACTGACAAACCATATAAAGATAATTATGATTCTAGTTTACAAGAGGCAGAAAAAGTTGCAAAAGATTCTAATTCTGACAAAGATTCTAAAACAGCTCTTTTAGATCCTGAAAAAGTTGATAAATTAATTGAAGACTTGAAAAATTCAATTAATAACTTAAATGGTGATCAAAAATTAGCAAAGGCTAAAGAAGAAGCGACTAAATCTATTAATGATTTACAAAATCTTAATGATGCACAAAAACAAGATTTACTAAATAAAGTAAATGATGCTAAATTAGTCGAAGATGTTGAAAATCTTGCAAAACAAGCTAAAAATCTTGATGATGCAATGAAAGATCTTGGGGATAAAATTGCTGAAATCAAGAAGGAAATTGCAGACAATCCAATTAAATACGATCAAGCTGATTCAAATAAAAAATCAATTTATGATCAAAAATTAAAAGAAGCAGAAGATTTAATTAAAAATTCTGGTAAAAATCTAAATGAAGCTGAAGTCAATAAACTTCAAGAAGATTTAGATGAAGCTCAAAATAATTTAAATGGTGAATCTAATTTTGCTAATGAAAAACAAGATGAAATTAATAAGATTAATGAGGACCCTAATTTAACACCTGCTCAAAAAGACGCATTAATTGATAAAGTGCGAAACGCAACAAATAAAGAAGAGCTTGATAATTGAAAAGAAAAAGATAAAAATCTATCAGATAAAATGGCAAAACTCAGAGAAACACAAGAGAATGCAAAAGATGTTGCCGGAAGTGATGTTTTCAAAAATGCAAATCAAAACTCACAAGATCGTTTAACTAACGATATTAAGAATAATGATGATTTCATTGCTCAAAATAATGGTGATCAAATTAACTTAGATACTTTAGAAACTCAAATCGATCAGTTAATTAAGCAAACAGAAACTGACATTCAAAACTTAAAAGCAGAAGCTGAAGAAAAACTTACTAATGCTAAAAATAAGGCAACTGAAGATTTAAATTCATTAACTAACTTAAATAATGCTCAAAAAGATGCTCTTTCAAACGCAATTCAAAATGCTACTTTAATAGAAGGAGATAATTCAAATTCAGTGTCAGAGATCATTAAGCAAGCTAAAGATTTAAACACTGCAATGAAAGAATTAAATGATTATATTGAACTTGTTGTTGAGCAAGGAAAAAATAATGATCCGAAAAATTCTTCAAATTATCAAAATGCAGACAAAATTAGAAAAACAGCATTTGATAATTCTTATCAAGCAGGAATGAATTTAGTTGATAAATTACATGGAGCAAATCTTGATCGTGAGCAAACAAGACAAACATATATTGACTTACGCAAGGATTTTGAAGCATTAAATGGTGATCAAAACAAAGCTTTAGCAACAGCAGAGCTTGAAAAATTAGTTCATCAAGCTGATGATTTTAAATCAAAACATCCATATGTTGATGCTCCAAAACATAAAAAAGATCGTTATAATGAAGCAATCAAACATGGTCAAGATATTTTAAATAATCCAAACAATTATAGTGCTAGTCAAGTGCAAGAAGCAATTGATCGTATTAAAGATGCAATTCGTGAAATTTACGATAATAAAGAAGATATCAAAAATAACATTAACGATCTTAATAATCTATCAGAATCAGAAAAACAACATTTTAAAGATTTAATTGATAAGACATCAGATCCAAAAGAACGTGAAAAAATCTACGAACAAGCTAAAGAAATTAATAAGAATAAACAAGATTTAATCGATTTAGTTAATTCGAAAGATAATTTAAGCAACAAGGACAAACAACAACTTATTGATAAGATTATTAAAACTGATTCAAACGCTGATCCTGATTGATTTAGTCACTTACAAGATCAAATTAATCAAGCCGATCAGTTAGTTAAAGAGCTAATTGATCAAGCTCAAAACCCAAGTTTAACAAATCAAGAAATTGATGATTTAATCAAGCATCTTAATGAACTTGGAATTCACAACTTAAATTATGAAAATCTAGCTCAAGAGTTAAAATATTATAATGATGTTTCAAATGCTCTTAGAGCTTATCAAAAAGCTAGTGTTGAAAATAGCGACTACCAAGAACTTAAAGATAATTTAATTAAGGCAATTGAAACACAATTAACTTTAAGTTATGATGATGCAAAAGTACGTGAAGCTCAACAATTATTAGCTAATAAACAAGCGATAATTAATCAAATTGGACAAACAGAAATTAATTTAGTAACAGCTATGCTGGATAGCAATGAAGCTAATTTCAATAAATTAATAGATTCATTAAATCTCCTCACAACTGATTCATATCAAGAATTTAAAGAAGAATTAAAGAAAGAAAAATACTTTGAAATTATGAACAAACCACGTAGTGAAGTAACTAAAGAGGATATTCAAGTAATTAATAATGTTGATCCAAAAGATAGTTCTAATGTAATTTATAGTGCATTGAAACAAGCGATTAAAACAAAAGTACAAGGTGATCGTCTTAGTGTATGATGATGAATTACTTTAAGTCTTGCTACTCTTGGTTTAGGAGCTGCAATCTATTTCTTAGTTCGTAATTTAAGAAAATAATTAGTTTAAAAACGAAAAATAACAAGAATATTCTTGTAAATCAGGATAAAAAAATTAGACACATTCCAAAAAGAAAGGAGTGTGTCTTTTTTATGCGTTTAAAACAATTTACAAAAGAACAAAAATTAAAATATATCCACATTTACCAAAAAGAAGGTTTTGAAATAGCGATTATAACTTTTGTTGAAGATTTTTGAGAAAGATATCAAATCATAAAACAAAGAAAAGAGGGTAAGCATGAAAATCCTTATAGAAGAGCGAAAGCTTTATTAAAGAGTTGGATAAAAATATATAATTTCAACATGAATAATTTAGAAAGTAAATCAGGTAAAAGTAAAAAACCTAACTCAGGAAGAAGAAAAAGAGTTAGCATCAATGAATTGTGTGAGGAAGATAGAGATCTTTATCAGGATATTATGGAAGAAATTTTGGAAGAAAGAGGAGTAAAACAACAAGAAATTTTTGAAAAAATTAGAAAAAGAAAAGAAGAAAAAAGTAAACAATTTAGAAATATTTCAAAAATTTCATTAGTTTTGAAATTAAATCGAACTTCTTTTTATTACTCTTATTCTAAGAAAGAAAAAATTGACAAAAAGAAATATATTGATCATGAATTAATTAATTGAATTAATTTAGAAGCTAAAAATTCTAATTTTGTTATAGGAAGAGATAAACTTTATCAAAAATACTTATTAACGCACCAAAAAAGAATTTCTTCATATTTATTTAGACTAAATTATGAATTTAATCAATATAAATCAAGAGCATATCAAAAGAAAAAATCAAAGAAAAACAAAGAGGTAAAATTCTCTAGAATCTGAGCATCAGATTTAGTTCAAGGAAATTTTAAATCAAATTATTTTGGTGAAAAATTACATGCAGATATTAAATTTATTAAAACAAAAGAAGGAATGAGATTTCTTCATGTTATCACCGAAACTTTTAGTAACACTGTTTTAAATTGAACTTTATCGGATATAAGAGATTCTGCATCTACTATAAAGCTTGTTCAAGATACTCTTGATAAACATCAAATCAAACCTACTATTTTTCATTCAGATCACGGAATTGAATATGCAAATTTTGCCTTTTCTAAATTTTTAAAAAATGTAAATACTAAACAATCAATGTCTCCAAAAGGTAATTCATTAGCAAATAGACCTTCCGAATTTATTTTTGCATTAATTCAAAGAGAATTATTAGATTTTTATGAAACTGATAAAATGTTAGATAGCGAAGTGAATTTAATCATATCTAAATATTTTTCTTGATATAACCTCGAAAGACCTCAATCAAATTTAAATTGAAAAACGCCGCATGGTTTTTTAACACATGCGACGTTAAGTGTCTAATTTATTTATCCTAATATACAAGAATATTCTTGTTATTTTTTTATATAGTTAATATTTATTAAAATTTATCTTTTTTAATTATTCACTTTCCAGACTTAGTAGAACCTTCTCTTGAAATAGAACCTTCTTTTAATAATTTTTTTATATGATAACGAACACCATCAAATGATATTTTTAAATTTCTTGCAATTTGTCTTGCTGTTATATTTGGGTAAAGTGCCATTAATTCAATTATTTTATCTGGAACTGATCTTTCAATCGTGATTTCTTGGGTAGTTTCTTGGGTAGTTTCTTGGGTAGTTTCTTGGGTAGTTTTAATGTTGTTTGTGTCTTTTAAAAATTCTTTGTTGATTTGCATTACTGCATTTGTGTAATTTTCATTACCATTTTCAGGATAAAAAATTAAAGCAGGCGAAGAATTTTTAGAAAGTGCATCTTTTGCTCTTCTTATTCCAGAACCAAATGATTCTATTAATTTCAACGAATAAAACATATCTTTAATTTCTTTATTCAAATATTGTCTTCTATCAAATGTTGTTTCTTTGTTAAGTGCTTCAATAGTTATTGGAGGAAGGGGTCTGTTATGATTTATAAATGAAATTTTATCTTTATAAACATAAATTCCTACATATTGTGGAATATCGTACTCTTTATGTAAAATTGCATTAGTGGCAATTTCTTTAAATGCTGTTAAAGGATAATTGTATATAATCTTATGTTTTATTTTATTAGGATCTCTTATTGTGTATGAAGATAAAATGTTCTCTTGAAAAAAATTATTTACTTGTTTGACTTGAATCCAAATAGGCCCATCAAATTTTTTAGATTCCATTTTATCAGTATTTTGTATTTCTCTTATTATTTCAACATGTGCATTTGGAATGAATTTATTAGGTTTTTCAGCAAACATTAATACTGCAAAATTTTTTGCTCTATAAATTTTTCCATGCTCGCTAGAACTTACTAACCCCATACTTTTTGCCATTTCAAGTTTAGGCATCTTTATAATATCTTTTTTCGCTCCCGTTTGCAATAAATACTCTTTCATATATTCGTAACTTAAATCATCTATTGTTGCATAATCATTTAAATTAGAACTAAATGAGAAATTAGCAAATTTTTTTAATAGTTCAAATTCTTCCATTGGATTTGGTAATCTAGATTCCCTACCTACCCTAATATATCTTCCTTGTTTTAGTCTAATATTTTTATCTTTTTCTGCTTTTTCGCTTGTTTGAAAAGGACCTTGACTACTGCTTTCAACAGCTATAATAATATAATATTTATCATCTATCTTATCATTGAGAATTTTATAATTAATTTTTGGATGTATATTAGACAATAATGACTTTAATTCATTTTCTGTCGACTCAATTTGAGACTCACTTATTCCTGTTATTGGTCTTTTTGGTATTGCTTTTTCTTTTGTTTCAATATTATTTACTTCTTCAACTCCGATGAATAAAAGACCTATTTCGTCATTCATATAATTATTCGCAAAAGCACAAGCTGTTTTTAAAATTTTATCCTTGAAAATTGCTGATTTTTTATATTCTATAAAACTATTTTCTATATTTTTATTTTCAAGAATATTATGTGCAATTTTTTTGATATCTGAAATTCTCATCATATCTCCTTTTTCGAAAAAGTCTATATATAAATAATTTTAAATGTTTTTAAATATTTTTAGTAGTTTATGATTTTTTGATTATATTTCAGATTTTTTTATTGCCCTGAGTTTCCAAGTTGGAAGCTCTTTTTTATACCTTTTACCTTATTACTTATATACATTGTATATAAGTACCATTTTCAATTATTTTAACTTTTTACAATGATTACAATGATAATAATGTATAATATAGATATGAGTAACTACATTCTGTATAAAAGAAAAAACCCAAAAGGAATTTACATTGCATTAGGAATATCAAAAGGATATGGTAAAGGGATTGGTAATTTAGTTGGATTAGGTTATTGAGAAGAAATTAAAGAAAAATATTCTCTACAAAACATCGATGATTTAAAACCAATTGCTAGATTGGTTCCTGTTGGAGAAGATAAAATTGAAGTTAAAACCAAATTTTTCCAATTGCTTAACCCGACATCTGTTGAAACAAATGTAAAAAACGTTGGTATTGAATTGATTTATAAAGTAATTAAAGAACTAGATTTATTTAAAGGGTTACCGAAAACTAAACACAAATCTTTAGAAGAAGTATTGGAATTTATTGTTGCAACAAGAATAATTCAACCAAGAAGTTATATTTGTCAATACAAAAACAAAAATGACTTTTTACATGAGATAGATATAAAAAAATCTTCAATTTATAACTATTTTGATACTTTTTTAGAATATAAAAATACAATTTTAGTCAATATTTATAACAAAATGCAAGAATTGACAACTAGAAACACAAAATTAATGCATTTTGATAATACAACTGTTTATTTTCAAAGTTTTTCAAGAGATGGTTTGAGACAAAGAGGTTTTTCTAAAGATGGAAAACATGATGAAGATCAAATTGTTGTGGCTATGGCAGTTGATAATAATGGTATTCCTTTTCACTATAAAGTTTTCGAAGGAAATACTGCAGATTCTAAAACTCTTGTGAAATTTTTAGTCGAAATGCAAAGAATTTACAAAACAAAAGACACAGTAATAGTTGCTGATAAAGGTATTAGTCAAAATGCAAATTTAAGATATTTAGAACAAAAAGGATATAAATATATAGTTCAGAAACGTATTGATATTCTTGGAAAAGAAGATAAAGCATTTATAGTAAATGATCAAGGATTTGTTCAAGAAAATGATTATTTTACTAAATCTAGATTCGTCCAATCTGTTTGAGCTAAAAACAAAAATAAAAAAAGATATAGCGATACTTTTAGAAAACAATTTATCTATTTTAGCCCTTCAAAACAAACTTTAGACAAAATAAAAAGACAAAATCTTATTAATAAATTGGAGAAAAAGTCTATTAACGGTGAATTGCCATTAAGTGCTTTGGTTCCAGAATATAAGAAAAAGTATATGGATGTAGATGGTAAAACAGTCGGAAGATTAAATATCGAAAAAATTAAAAAAGTAGCTAATGAAGATGGCTTTTATATGATTGAAACCAACATAACAAACATAGATTCAAAAGAAGCGAATGAAATATATAAGGGACAATGAAAAGTGGAAGAAGGATTCAGAACTTTAAAATCAGCAATCGAAGTTAGACCGATGTACGTTTATAAAGACGAGCATATTCAATCTCATGTATTTTTATGCTTTTTGTCTCTAATTGTTTTGAAATATTGCATTTATAAATTAAAGAAATTTTATAAAGATAATGGAGAGATTCAAAAACTCACAATGAATATGTTTATAGATGCATTGAAACTTATAACAATCACAACAAAGACTGTGAATGGTAAAGTTGTAAGTGAAATCAAGAATAATTTAGACCCAGAACATAATGAATTAAACAAAATATATTGTGATTTTCAATATGCGGTTGATGGTCTATCATTGTAATTTAAAAGTACAAAAAACGAATACGCCTTATTTGTAGGTGTATTCGTTTTTTTCTTCATTACAACTTGGAAACGCAGGTTTTGATTATATTTCAGATTTTTTTATTGCTGTTTAAAAATAAAAAAACATAAAGCATTTATGCTTTATGTTTGTGGTGAGTGTCTTAAATTATTTGTTAAGACCTTTTCATTGTCAGAATCTAACTTCATCTTCGTCAATTCCAACTTCTTGAATGTATTGTTTGTGGAATTTAATTTTTTCATCCATAAGTTTAACAAAGTCATCAGCTTTTGCTCCAAATACTGCTTTAGCTGCTGTTTGTGACATGTGGTATCTATCCATATCACTCATTAAACGAATGTCGAATGAAGTTGTAATATCTCCGTTTTCTCTATATCCATGTGGATGTAAGTTGTGGTTTTTACGTGAGAAGAAGATATCTCTTAATAATCCTTCGTATCCGTGGAATGCAAATACAACTGGTTTATCTTTTGTGAAGATAGCATCAAATTCTTCATCTGAAAGACCTCTTGGGTCAAGACTTGGGTGACGTAATCTTAATAAATCAACAACGTTAACAAATCTGAATTTTAATGATGGGTATTGTGTGTGTAAGTATTCTGCTGTTGCTAAAAGTTCTAATGTAGGTTCTGTACCTGAAGATACAAGTACTAAATCAGGTTCTTCACCATCTTTAACTGTTGAAGCTCAATCAATAACTTTAAGACCTTTTTCAACTAATTCAGCTGCTTCTTCTTTTGTAAATCATTGTTCTCTTGGTTGTTTTGAAGCAACGATTAAGTTAATTACATCTCTTTCTTTTAATGTTTTTTCTAAAACAGCTAATAATGAGTTTGAGTCCGCTGGTAAGTATTCTCTGATTAATTCAGGTTTTTTATCAGCTAAGTGTCCTAAAATACCTGGGTCTTGGTGTGTATACCCGTTGTGGTCTTGTTGGAATGCTGTAGAAGTAGCAATAACATTAAGTGATGGGTAATCATTTCTTCAGTGAACTTTTCTTGCTTTTGCAACTCATTTCATGTGTTGTGTAAGCATTGAATCAACAACTCTTAAGAATGATTCGTATGAAGCAAAGAATCCGTGACGTCCTGTTAATACATAACCTTCTAAAATACCTTCTGCTTGGTGTTCTGAAAGTTGTGAGTCAATTAATCTTCCAACTGGTCCAACAGCTTCATCTAATTCAGCATCTACTCTTTCTAATCATTGACGGTTTGTAACTTTAAGAATGTCAAATAATCTATTTGATTTAGTTTCATCTGGTCCAAAAGCACGGAAGTTTGTAGGGTTCATTTGGATAACTTTTGCATAGTATTTACCAGCGTTAACCATATCTTGGTCTTTCTTAGAACCTGGTTTACCAATTTCGATTGCAAAATCTTGTCATTTTGGTAAATCAAGTGGTTTTGGATCAATTCCACCATTTGTAATAGGTGTAAGTCCCATACGTTTTAAACCTTTTGGAGCAATTTCAGCATATTCTGCTTTAAAGCTTCCGTCAGCATTGAATAATTCAGCTGGTTTATATGACATTAATCAGTCTTCTAATTCTTGTAACATTTTTGGATTTTCTGATGTTACAGGTAATGGAACTTGGTGTGCTCTGAAGCTTCCTTCGTATGTTAAACCTTCAATTTTGTGTGGACATGTTCAACCTTTTGGTGTACGCACAACAAGTGCAGGTCATAAAGGTCTTGTAGCATTTTCTGCACCTTTTTTAGCAGCTTCTGCTCTAATAGCTTGAATTTTTTCGATTGCTTCGTCAAATTTAGCAGCCATTTGTGCATGAATACCTACTTGATCATTTACATCGGCTTCAACGAAAATTGCATCTCATCCATATCCAAATAACATGCTTTTAATTTCTTCGTTTGTTTTACGAGCCATAATTGTAGGGTTAGAAATTTTTCCACCATTAATATGTAAAATAGGTAAAACTGTTCCGTCATTTACTGGGTTAATGAATGATGAACTGAATCATCCAGCAGCTAATGGACCTGTTTCTGCTTCACCATCACCGATAACTGTAGCAGCAATAACTTGTGGGTTATCTAAAATTGCTCCTGTAGCATGTGAAAGTGAGTAACCTAATTCTCCACCTTCGTGAATTGAACCAGGTGTTTCAGGTGCAGCGTGGCTAGCTGTTCCACCAGGGAATGAGAATCTTTTGAACATTCTCTTAAGACCTTCTGTATCTTTTGTAATTTCTGGGAATAATTCTGTGTAGCTTCCGTCAAGGTATGAGTTAGAAATCATAACTTGTCCACCGTGTCCAGGACCTTCAATGTAAAACATTTCAAGATCATATTTATTAATTACACGGTTTAAGTGAGCATAGATTAAGTTTTGCCCTGGAATTGTTCCTCAGTGTCCGATTGGATACATTTTAACGTCTTCAGCTTTTAATCCACCTTCTAAAAGTGGGTTATTTCTTAAATAAATTTGCCCTACTGAAAGATAGTTAGCAGCTCTTCATCAGGCATGCACTTTTTCTAAATATTCTTTTGTATCAAATTTTGTTTGATTCATATATAACATCCTTTTTATTTAAATAATATTCATTATCTTAGACACATTAAAAAAGAAAATTTCTTAATATGTATTTAAATTATCTTATTTTTTTGATATTTGGTAAATAAATAGTTCCCAACTGTGGAAAGTTTTCCAGTTCCATGAACCTTGATCATTCTAGTTTATAACTCCAAAAATAGCTAAGAAATATTTTTTGAAATTATGTCTTTTTAATAATTTTTATTTTATATATTTAGAAAATTCAAGAAGTTTATTTATAAATTTGTCAAATTTTGTAAATATCTTTTTTTTGCTAAAATATATTTATAAATTTTTAAAAAATTACATAATAATTTAAATATGACAGGTTAATTTATTTTTATTTTATTTGCTAAAATATATATTGCTAATTAAATTATTAAGGACAGGACCTAGGTGAAAGACTAGGCTTTGGTTGGTTTTAGCGCTAGAACACATATATTTATCTAATAAAATAATATAAATTAGATTGGAAAGGAATAATATGGCAAAATTAGATTTTGACCGTAGTAAAGAACACGTTAACGTTGGAACAATCGGACACGTTGACCACGGTAAAACTACATTAACAGCAGCTATTGCTACAACATTAGCTAAAAAAGGATTATCAGAAGCTCGTGATTACGCTTCAATCGATAACGCACCAGAAGAAAAAGCACGTGGAATTACAATTAACACATCACACATCGAATATCAAACAGAAAAAAGACACTACGCACACGTAGACTGTCCAGGTCACGCTGACTACGTTAAAAACATGATTACAGGGGCAGCTCAAATGGACGGAGCTATCTTAGTTGTTGCTGCAACAGATGGACCTATGCCTCAAACACGTGAACACATCCTTCTTTCAAAACAAGTTGGTGTACCACGTATGGTTGTTTTCTTAAACAAATGTGATATGTTAGAAGGTGAAGAAGACATGATCGAATTAGTTGAAGTTGAAATTCGTGAACTTCTTTCAGAATACGGATTTGACGGAGATAACGCTCCAATTATCCGTGGATCAGCTTTAAAAGCACTTGAAGGTGATGAAAAATACGAAGCTAAAATTATGGAACTTATGGACGCTGTTGATTCATACATCGAAACACCAGTTAAAGAATTTGACAAACCATTCTTAATGGCTGTTGAAGACGTTTTCACAATTACAGGACGTGGAACTGTTGCAACAGGACGTGTTGAACGTGGTAAATTACAATTAAACGATGAAGTTGAAATCGTTGGATTAAAACCTACTAAGAAAACAGTTGTTACAGGAATCGAAATGTTCCGTAAAAACCTTAAAGAAGCTATGGCTGGAGATAACGCAGGATTATTACTTCGTGGAGTTAACCGTGAAGAAGTTGAACGTGGACAAGTTTTAGCTAAACCAGGATCAATCGTTCCTCACACAGAATTCGAAGCTGCAATTTATGTACTTAAAAAAGAAGAAGGTGGACGTCACACACCATTCTTCAAAAACTATAAACCTCAATTCTACTTCCGCACAACAGATGTAACAGGTGGAGTTGAATTTGAAGCTGGACGTGAAATGGTTATGCCAGGTGAAAACGTTAACTTAAAAGTTAAATTAATCGCACCTATCGCTGTTGAAGAAGGAACAAAATTCTCAATCCGTGAAGGTGGACGTACAGTTGGTGCTGGTTCAGTAACAAAAATTATTAAATAGTTTTTACAAACCAGAATCATACTTAAAAATACCAAACAAAAGTTTGGTATTTTTCTTTTTAATATAGTTTTTAAGTTGTATAAGTTTTTAAAAGTGATTTTTAAAATCTTTTTAAGTTTTCAAGATGGATTTTTGAATTTTTTTGCAGTTTTTACATAAATTACTTAAAAAGATTATTTTTAGCTCAAAAAAGTAGCTTTTTTATACTTTTTATAAAATTTTATTTTTGAAAATTGCTAGTTAAGATTTTTTAATTTTTCCTTTTAGGTTTATAATATAAATGTGGAAGTAAAAAATGAATATTTTTTCATGTAAATTTTTTGATGAGATTTAAGTCTAAAAGTAATTTATTCTGGTCAAATAGTTGCTTTAAGCCTTAAATTTAGGACTTAAAGGATTTACCTACAATTTATTTAAAGCTAGTTAATTTTAGTAAGTAATACTTCTTTCATTTATTTTCAATTCCACATTCTCACTCGAGAAATAGTTTTCTAAACTTTTTGGTGTTACTTTACAGAATTAACATTCAAATAGCAATAAGTAATTTTGTATATTTATTTCATTCATAAAAAACACACTCACGTGTGTTTTTTCTTTATAATATAAACATGTTAAATATAGTTTTATATCAACCCGAAATTTGTCCAAATACAGGAAATATTATTCGGACATGTTTTGCTCTTGGAGCAAAACTTCATATTATTAAACCAATTGGTTTTGATTTGCATCCCAAATGATTACGTAGATATGGTGCGGGAAGAATGCTTTCTGATATTAGACATGAAGTTCATGCATCATATGAAGATTTTTACAAAAAATATCATGATAAACAAATTTATTATGTTACTCGCTATGGTTTAAATTTATATAGTGATATTAATTATCAAGAAGTTTATGATCAAACCAAGGAAGTTTGATTAATGTTCGGAAGAGAATCAACAGGAATTGATAAGCAAATTCTTCAAAATAATTTATCAAATTGCATTAGAATTCCGATGGTTTCTGCGATGCGTTCTATTAATTTGGCTAATTGTGTAAGTATTTTAGGTTTTGAAGTGATGCGTCAATTAGATTTTCAAGATTTATCTAAATTCGAAGTAGAAAAAGGAAAAAATTACCTCATTGATAATGATTTTAACAAGTAAAACTAATCCGAAAATTAAAGAATTAAAAAAATTACAGCAAAAGAAATATCGTGATCAAGAAAATGCTTTTTTAATTGAAGGATATCATCTTGTCGATGAAGCTTTAAAACGGAATTTAAAATTAGAAATTTATGAAGTTTTAGATCACGCTAAATACTCTAATTCAACTTTAATTACATCTGATCTTATGAATTATTTAAGCACGACTGTGACACCGCAAAATGTAGTTGCAAAAGTAACTAAATTAAGTAATATTACTTCATTTGAATCTTTAGTTAATCTTCAAAAAATGAATAAAGTATTGGTTTTAAATAAACTACAAGATCCGGGTAATATTGGAACAATTTTACGTTTAGCTAAAGCGTTTGATTTTGATACTGTAATTTTAGAACAAATAGATCCGTATAATTCTAAAATTATTCGCTCATCACAAGGTGCTTTATTTGATTTGAATTTAATTCTTTCAAATAATCTCAAAGTAAATTTAGAAACACTCAAAGAATCTAATTTTCAAGTTTATGAAACTTTATTAGATCCACAAGCTCAAAAATTAAATGATGTGGTTTTTCCTAAAAATAAGATTGTAGTTGTTGTTGGTAATGAAGGACAAGGAATTAGCAAGGAACTTTGAGATTTAGCTGATGTTAAAGTTTATATCCCAATTTCTTTTGAAAGTTTAAATGTAGCTTGTGCTACTGCAATTGTTTTAGATAAAATCAGAAATAGATAGGAGTAAAATGAAAGATATTTTAGAAAACATTAAATCTAAAATTATTAACGCAACCTTTAATCTAAATATTGAAGGATATTCACGTGAAGAAGTGGATGCTTTTTTAGAAACAACTTTATCACTAATTAATTTGGTAGCTCAGGATGGAGAATTATTGCAACAAGAAGTCGAAAAGAAAAATTTGATAATTCAAGATCAAAAACAAACAATTGATACATTAAAATACGAAGAAACTCGTTTGAAAATTCAAATTCAAAAACTAGAACGAGAATTAAAGGAATCAAATGTCAAATAATGATATTAAATTAGACGAAAATTATCAAAATTTAATTCAATGATTCCCTGGTCATATGGCCAAGGCAATGCGTGATATTAAAGAAAATGCAAATTTATGTGATGTGTTTATTGTAGTCTTGGATGCTCGATGTCCAATTAGTTCATATAATGAAGATTTTGATGCAATTTCCCCACAAAAACCAAGACTTTTTATTGTGACAAAAAGTGATTTAATGGATAAATCTAAGAAAGATCAAATTAATCAAAGATTTCAAGGAGAAAACATTCTTTGATTAGATTTGCGTAAAGCCTCATCTAAAAAAATTATTTTAAATAAATTAAAACAAATTATGCAAGCTAAGATTAATCGTGATAAAGCCAAAGGATTGCTTATTTCACGGATTAAATCATTTGTTGTTGGTGTTCCAAATTGCGGAAAGAGTACCTTGATTAATTTAGTATCAGAAAAAGCAAAATTGAAAGTAGCCAATTATCCAGGGGTAACACGTGAGAAAAAGTGAGTAGTTAATGGTGAGTTTTTATTTATGGATACTCCTGGTATTTTGCTTCCTAAATTTGATGATCAAGAAATTGCAGTTAAACTTTTAACAATTGGATCAATTAAATTAGAAAATTTTCCAACTGAATTTAGTGCAATAGCAATGTGAAAACTACTTAGTAAATATTATCCAGAGAAACTTACTAAGTTAGGTTTTGAACCAAGTTTTTCAGATCAAGAAATTTACGGATTTTTCCACGATTATGCAGAGCATTTTAAGTTTTTTAAAGAAAAAGGAAAAGTAGATTTAGATAAAGCACAAAAACACTTTATTAATTATTGTAGAAACCTAAATGATGTTACTTATGATTAAATGCCCTTGGCATTTTTTCTTTTTTAACAGGAAAGCAAAAGTATATAATTTAACAAATGTATATAGTAGAAGAATTAATAGTCAAAAAATCTCGTTTTATTGCATATTGTTTTGATTTTGATGCAAAAGAAAATTTAAAACAAATTCTTGCTAATTTAAAAAAAGAACACAAAAAATCTCGTCATATTTGTTATGCTTACTTAATTTATCAAAACGGTACTGAAAGTGCTGGGTTTAGCGATGATGGCGAACCAAAGAACACTGCTGGACGCCCGATTTATGATCTTTTAAAGCTTAAAAATATTCACAACAAATTGATTGTGGTCGTTCGCTATTTTGGAGGAATCAAACTAGGTGCAGGTGGGCTAGTTCGTGCCTATCGTTCAGGTTCAAATATTTTTAAAGGAGAAAAAATGGGTAAACATTTTGCATTATAATTGTAATATGAATAAAAAACCAAGAAAGCCTGGAACCGGTAGGTCAAGAAAAGTGAAAGAACAAGATATAAATTGAGACATTTTTACACGAGAAGATTTAATTGAAATTGCAAAAAGATATAGAGAAATTACAAAAGATAAATTTAAAACAGAGAAAGTTCAAGAGGCATCACATATTAGTATAGTTTCGCAATATCCAAACATAAAAGAAACAATTTTGCTCCTAGGATATGGTAGACATCTTAAAGCACTATAAAATAGACATAAACGAAAGAACTCTGGGAAGATATATGAATGTAAAACATTGTTAATAGAGATTATAATGATGTATATAATATATATGCTACTGATGTAACATATTCAGGACAAAGATGCATAACATAATGTTACATATAATAACATAAATAAAAATAATAGTTTTTTTAATTAATGATCAATAATTTACAAACATTGAAAATGGATTTGAAAAATTATATACATTCAGATCATGTCAACTATACATCTGATGATTTTTCTTTATTCAAATAATAATTACTTTAAAGTAGAAAGTTTAATAAAAGTGGAATATTGATTTCAAATTAAAATGAATAATAGAATTAAATATCAAAGCTATACTGAGTGAACTAAAAAATGATATCTATTATTCATATAAAAATAGAATAATATGAATGAAAAACAACAATATAGTATCAATTAATAAATTTAATTTTCTGTCAGTTAAACCGCATTTGATTTAATTGAGGGAGTTTTAACTTTAACAAATAATTTACAAAGAAGTTATCAAGTAGATTTAGCTAGTTTTGAAACTGAAAATTTATCAAAACAAGAATTACTTAGAATTTTTGTTCTTAAATACAATTTTGCCAAAGCAAAATTATTCAAAAAAACAATTGAAACAGAAACATCAGAGAAAGAATCTGTTTTAGAACTTTATCTTGAAAATATTAGTGATCAAGAGCAAGCTTTGATTACTAAATTAAATATTCTTGCGAATGCAATTAATAAAGTTAGAGATTTTCAAATTAAACCTGAAAACTTTTTAAATTCAGAAATGCTAGCAGCAGAAGTAGCACATGATTTTTCGGGAATTGAAGGTTTAAATGTGCAAACTTTAACAAAAAAAGAAATTCAAGCAAATAACATGGGGTTATTACTTTCTGTGAATCAAGGAAGCATTCATGAACCAAGAGTTTTAATTGCTTCATACCAAGGAAATCCTGAAAGCGAAGAAAACACTGTTTTAGTTGGTAAGGGAATTACTTTTGACACTGGTGGAGTAAATACCAAAGGATATCATATGTCAGGAATGAAATATGATATGTCAGGTTCAGTTATTGTTGCTTATGTTGTTAAGGTTTTAGCACTCTTAAAAGCAAAAGTTAATGTAAGTGCAATTATGTGTATCACAGATAATCGAATCAATCATGATGCATCACTTCCTGAAAATGTTTATCAATCAATGAGTGGAAAATGAGTTGAAGTTGTAGACACAGACGCTGAAGGTAGATTAGTTTTAGCTGATGGTCTTTATTATGGAGCTTCAAAGTTAAATGCTAAAACTTTAATTAGCGTCGCAACTTTAACAGGTGCAATTTTAACTAGTTTAGGAAATGTTTATACTGGAATTTGATCAACAAATGATACTAAATGAAATATCTTGAACCAAGCTTCAAAACAAGCTTTAGAAAAAGTGTGAAGAATGCCTTTACATGAAGATTTTAATAAGGGAAATAAAGGTTCAAAAGTTGCTGATTTAGCAAGTTGATCAAGCACTGTGAAACAAGATTCTAGTCAAGCTGCTATGTTTTTAAAAGAATTCACTAATGGTGTTGATTTCATTCACTGTGATGTGGCTGGTACCGCTGATAAAAATGGTGAACCACAAGGTGAGCTTGTTGCAACTTTGGTTGAATATCTTTTAAATAGCAATTAAGTCAATTGTTTTAAAATCTTTTAAAAAAGAATAAAATATAGATAATTTATTAATTACTTAGAAAGGAAAATATGTTTATTAAAAATATCGATAACCAAAAAAATGGTTCAATTCTTTTAAAAGCAGTATTTAAAGGTGATGAATATCCATCAACATTAATTGCTAAAAATAATGTAGTAACAGAATATTTTGACAAAAATGAAGCTTTAGTTTACTTAGGAGATCTTGAAAAATATGATGCTAAGGCTTTAGCTAGTTTTGCAAAAGGTTTCTTTAGCTCTCTTTCAAGAAATGTTCAAGTTGATCTTGATTCTTTTGTTAAAGAAGGAAAAATTTGCATTCGTGATGTAATTAAAACATTTGTAAGTGCTATTAATTATGTTAAAGCAGATATTTATAGTGCAAAAACATCAAAAAAAGATGAGGAATTTACAGTTAGCTTATTCACAACTGTACCTGCTTCAGAATATGAAGCAGCTTTAAATGAAGCAATCGTGCTTTCAGATGCTGTGAATTTTGCAAGAAACTTACAAGTAACACCTCCAAACATTTGTAATTCAGAATGATTAGCTGAACATGTTGTTAATGACTTAAAACAATACGATAACTTAAAAGTTACAGTACTTGATAAAAAAGCAATTGAAGAATTAGGAATGGGTCTTTTACTTTCAGTTAACCGTGGAAGTATGTATGAACCACGTGTAGTTGTAATTGAATACAATGGAAATCCAGAAAGTAATGAAAAAATAGTTTATGTTGGTAAAGGAATTACTTTTGACTCAGGAGGGTATAGCTTAAAACCTTCAAGAAGTATGCTTGGAATGAAATTTGACATGTCAGGATCAGCTTTTGTTGCAAGTGCTTTAAAAGCAATTGCTCAATTAAAACCTAAAACAAATGTTGCTGCTGTAATGTGTATTACAGATAACCGTGTAAATGGTGATGCTTCATTACCTGATTCAGTTTGAACATCAATGAATGGTAAAACAGTTGAAATTAACAACACAGATGCCGAAGGAAGATTAGTAATGGCAGATGGTTTAACATATGCTGTAAGAAATCTTAAAGCAACTCGTTTAGTTGATGTTGCGACTTTAACAGGAGCAATTTTAGTTGCGTTAGGAAGCACATACACAGGTGTGTGAGCTACTTCAGAACAAGCTTGAGAAGATCTTTCAAGTGCTGCTAATAAACAAAAAGAATTAGTATGAAGAATGCCATTAGATGAAGCTTTTGCAAAAGAAATTAGAAACTCTGTTGTTGCAGATCTTAAAAATACAGATCTTTCAGGAGCAGGTGGTGGAAGCTCTTCTGCTGCAATGTTCTTAAAAGAATTTACAGAAGATGTTGAATACATTCATTTAGATGTAGCTGGGACAGCTGATCTTGGTGGAAGACCAACTGGAGTTATGGTTAGAACTTTAGTTCAATTAGCTTTAGATTCTAAAAAATAATGTTGATTTAAAAAAGCAACCTAAGTTTGGTTGCTTTTTTCTTTCTAGTTTGAACTATTTTTATTGTCTTTACTATTTACTGTTTTGAAAATTTCGGTTGCAGAAGCAATTTGTCCTGCAAAGTCAGAAACATTTGCTGGAATGATTAATTTTGTTGCATTTCCGTTTGATAAATCAGTTAATTTTTCAATCGCTTTTAAGGTTAAAACTTCTTTGTTTAATTTAGCTTCATTAATAATGTTGATAGCTTCTCTTTGTCCTTCAGCTTCAAGAATTAATTTTTGTTTTTCAGCTTCTGCCGCTAGCAAGGTTCTACTTTTTTCAGCTTCGGCATTTAAAATTGTAGATTGTCTTCTTCCTTCCGCTTTTAAAATTTCACTTTGTTTAATTCCTTCAGCTTCTAAAATTAAAGCTCTTTTATCACGCTCAGCTTGCATTTGACGAACCATCGCTTCTTGAATTTCACGAGGTGGCATAATGTTTTTGATTTCAATTCTAGTAATCTTAATTCCTCAAGGGTCACTAACTTTATCAATAATTTCTGTCAACTTTGCATTAATGATTTCACGAGAAGTTAAAGAATCATCAAGATCCATCTCCCCGATTAAATTTCTTAAAGTGGTTGCTGTTAAGTTTTCAACAGCATTAACTGGTTTTTCAGCTCCATATGCGTATAATTTTGGATCGATGATTTTTAAGTAAGTTACTGTATCAACTTTAATTGTCGCATTATCTTTGGTAATAACAAGTTGCGGCTGGAAGTCATAAAATTTTTCTTTAGTACTATCTTTGATTAAAACACGATCAATAAAAGGAACGATAAAGTGAATTCCTTTGGTTAATGTTGCGTGATATTTACCAAATCTTTGAATAATAATAAAATCTTTTTCAGAAACAATTTTAATACATGGTATTAAAATGAATAATATCAATAAAATAATAATAGCTAAAACAACTAATCCAATAATTTGTCCTGCTGACATTTTTACTCCTTTTTTAATATATTAACTATTTAAATTATATTATTTTTGATTTTCTAGTTGAGGAAAATTCAAAAAGAAAAAACGAACTACTTTAAACTAGGACAGAAAAAATTAACAATTTATTAAATTGGATAGCCCCATACTATATTCGTATGGGGTTTTTCAATTCAAACATGATTGAATTCTAAATTTATTGTATCAATGAACATAATTAGATATCACTTTTTCTAGTTCACTCAAAGTCACAGCTTTGATATTTAAATCTCTAATTAATTCAGTTTTTAAATTTGAAAATCAATATTCCACAACTCTATTATCTAAACTATTTCCTACTTTTGAAAGTGAAATTATTCCGCCTTTATTTTGAATAAAACGAGAAAAATCATCAGATGTATAAGTTGAGCAATGATCTGAATGTAGTATAAAACTTTTTTCAAAATCAACATTTTCAAATGTTTTGTAAATTAATTTGGAATCATTAAATTTAGAAAGAGAAAAACTAATTATTTCTTTAGTTTTATGTTTAATTACTACTGAAAGATAAACATTATTGTTTATTGCATCTTTTGTCGCTGGAAGATATGTTACATCAGTAGCATATATATTTCTGTTATCTACATCATTATAATCTCTATTAACAATGTTTTCTTTTATGACAGATGTATTCTTTACTTCTTTTAGTTTTTTTCTTTTTCTGATATTGCAAAATAAACCTAAGGCATTCATATATCTTCCCAGAGTTCTTTCGTTTATGTCTATTTTATAGTGCTTTAAGATAAAATATTTTAATTTTTGTCTACCATATTTAGACCTATTTTGTTTAAATGAATCAATAATCAAGTCTTGGTACTTTATTTTTCTGGATTTAATTCTAGGAGCAAAATTATTTCTTTTATGTTTGGATATTGTTTGTCTACAAAGATACAACAAAATAGCAAGTTTATACGAAGCCATATTAATATGTGATGCCTCTTGAACTTTTTCTGTTTTAAATTTATCTTTTGTAATTTCTCTATATCTTTTTGCAATTTCAATTAAATCTTCTCGTGTAAAAATGTCTCAATTTATATCTTGTTCTTTCGCTTTTCTTGACCTACCCGTTCCAGGCTTTCTTGGTTTTTTATTCATATTAAAATTATAATGTTTTAATATTCTTCGTAATCTTGCTTTCACATATTTATCTTTTGCTTTTGCACCATATTTATACATCAGTTCAATCGCATCCTTTTTACCTAATTGAAAAAATGTATTATAAATTTCTTTTTCTTGTTCTTCTGTAAAATGTTTACCCATTTTTTCTCCTTTAAAAATATAAAAAATTAACATTCGAAGGAATGTTAATTTTTATTGTCCTAGTTTAACTTTAATTCGTTTTTTAAATCTTTACCTTAAAATTCTTTTCTAGAAATTCACTAATTCAATCCGTGTTATGATCGGGTGCTTCTAAAAGTGCATAGTCTTTAATCTTTTCGAGTCCATTTGCCATGCTTGCACTATATTTGACCACCTCAAACATTGAAATATCATTTTCACTATCTCCAAAACAAATTGTCCGACTAAGATCTAAACCTTCTTTTTGAGCTAAAAAGTAAAGACCATTTCCTTTTGACGCACTTTGTCCCATGACATCATACATATCAAATCTCGAATATAAACCATGTAAACCTTCGAGTGAGTTAGCTAAAGCTTCAATTTGCTGCATTTCTTTTTTAGGTCTACTTTCAGTTAGTATTAAAAATTTACACACTTGATATTGATCAATATCAAGTGTTTGATCGATTTGTTGATAAAACTGAGGTTTTAAGAAATTGTAGTGATTTCTTTTACAAAAAAATCCACTTGCATTTGTTTCATGCCCAAGCATTCCATTGGTTGTGTATATAACAAATTCATAATTGAGTTCAATTAATTTTTGAAACATTAATTTTGCTGATTTTTTAGGCATTGCAGTATATTCTACAAGTTCATGAGTTTGATTATCGTAAAGCATTGCTCCATTAGATGTGATAATTGGATAATCAATTGGAAAATTATTAATTGCTTTTTGTAGAGTGTAATATGGTCTACCTGTTGCTATTATAATTTTTTTACCCATTTTTTGGAGTTTTAAAATTGCTTCTAAATTTTTTTCTCTTAAATTACTTTCTTCATCAAGCAAAGTTCCGTCCATGTCAAAAACAAAATTATCAATTTTGTTTAAATCTAGGTCTAATAATTGAAAACTAAATGCTAAAACACCATATTTTTGCTCATCTTCGTTTTTGTAGTGTTTATACATATCATGAAAGTCGAATTTTTCATCTGGAAGATAACCTAAAATCTCAGGATTATAACTTTTATACAAACTTTCAAAAGACTTAAATTGCTCAATTTTTGTAATTTGTGCAATTTGAAAGTGATTAGTTTCTTCATTTTTTATATTAATGAGATCACCAACTTTTAAATTTTGTCTTTCAGGGGTATTT
The DNA here is from genome assembly GCF_900660635.1 of Mycoplasmopsis gallopavonis. GTDB lineage: Bacteria > Bacillota_I > Bacilli_A > Mycoplasmatales > Metamycoplasmataceae > Mycoplasmopsis > Mycoplasmopsis gallopavonis. The sequence continues at coordinate 8,972 of NZ_LR215031.1, read as the reverse complement.
AATCTAATTTCTATTCTTTTTGTTCCGCTTACTATTTTATTGAATCAATAATTAGTTACTTGGAATGTTTTTTTAATATTTTTCATCTTGTTTTTATTTTATCAATTTCATAAATAATTGAAAAATAAATGTTCTTATTAAGAATTGCTTAGTATCTATTCTCTCTTTTTATACTGCTATTTATTCTTGAAAAGTTTAAATTTGGATAGAAAATAATTAAATTATTTTGTTTTTAATCATTCTTATTAATAAAAACATTTAAACTCTGTATATAATTTAAATAATATGTGAGATATAATAGATAATTCGTATATATATATATATATATATTAAAATGTACTAATTTCAGAAACAATAATTTAACTAAATTAAAAGAATGCTTTTTGCGTTCTCTTTTTTAGTTTCTAGAAATGTCAAAAATTAAAGTTTTTGAAACATTTTCTGGAATTGGTGCACAACATAAAAGTTTAGACTGAGTTAATAAAAATCTTCAATTTAAAAATAAATTTGAAGTAGTAGCAACGGCTGATTGAGATATTCGTGCTATTATCGCTTACGCTGCAATTCACAATAAACTCAAAATAGATGAAATAGAAAAAATTTTATTAAAAAATAATATAAAAAATGAAGAAGAATTAAATAGCTACTTAAACAAACATGTTTTTAGTAGAGATTCTAAAAATCCAATTAAAAGCATAATTAATCAAAAAGAAGATCTTAAAAAAATCTTAGCAAGTGCAAACTTTATTAATAAAAATTATTCAGATATCAAAACTGTTACAGGAGAAGTTTTAGATAATCTTAAAATAGATCTTTTAACTTATTCTTTCCCTTGTCAAGGTCTATCTGTTGCTAGTATGGGTAGAGATAAAGGGATCAAGAATAAAGAAAGTACTAGTCATTTAATTTGAGAAATCGGAAGAATTTTAGAAGAATCAAATCATAAACCAAAATATTTATTGCTTGAAAATGTTAGAGGATTGGTTACAAAATATTCACACGAGTATGAAGAATGAAAACATTTTTTAAGTAATTTAGGTTATAAAACTTTTACTGGTATTTTAAATGCTTCAAATCACGGATCTTTACAAAATCGTGAGAGAGTTTTTGCCATTAGTGTTTTAAAAGATTATAAAACTCCTTTTAATAATGACGAAGAATACCTTTTATATTTAAATAAAATTGGGCAAAAATATGTTTTAAATGATATAGAAGAAAGAAAAAAGAAATATTTTAGTATTTTTGACTTAAATAACAAAAATATTAAAGAAGCATGATCTGCACTTATTAATGACACTCCATCAAGAAAAAAGGTTATTGATAGTTGTAAGAATTTAAGTTTAGCAGATCCAAGCTATAAAATCAATACTTTAACTACTAAACAAGATCGAATTCCTAACGCAGGTTATATTCCTATTTCTCATAATTTTGAGAAGAAATTGCAATATCGTTTTATTACTCCACGAGAAGCTTATAAAATCATGGGATTTGAAGATCTTGATTTTAACAAATTAGTACCTTTTGTTGAAGAAGGGATCTTAAATAATGATTGTCTATGAAGGCAAGCAGGAAATTCAATTGATGTCAATGTTCTAAAAAGGATTTTTGAAGTCATAGGTATTATTGACGAAATGAATAAAAATAAGAGGTAATTATGTCAACAACTAATAAAGAAAAAAATAAATATGTTTTTAATTATTGAAAAATAGGAACAAATACTAATAGTTATATTGAAACAAAATTATTTAATTTTTTAAAATCAAATTGAACAAAATTTCAAAATAATACCCTAAATTTTACACAAGAAGAATTAAACAAAGAAGATCCGAAAAACGCTAAAAACGCAGTATTTATGCAAGCAGCGAAAACTCTTTCTTTTATTGGGGTTTTAAAAGAAGAAAATAAAGAATATTTTTGAACCACAAAATTTTTAAACAAATTCCAAAAATTCGATCAATCTTTTTTAGAAAATAAAGAACAATTTATTCAAGAAATTTATGATTTTGGTTCAGAAGAACTAATTAATAAAATTGATGCATATGTTGAATTTTTAAAACAAAACTATGAAAATAGTAATGATGAAGAAGAATCTGATTTTAGAGAAAATTTACAAAAAAGAATTTTACTAGCTGATTCAAACTGAATTCATTCAATTTTAATTGATTTTGATGTAGAAGGCGAAACCCTATCAGAGGATAATAACTGAATTTTAGAATATAAAAAAATTTGAAATTTACCTGGTGTTCAAAAAGTGCAAGAAAAAAATTATTGAAAAACACTTGCTAAAAATACTTTAAACAATAAAAAATCACATATTAATGAAAAATGTAAAGATATTTTAAAAGTAGTTAATTATTTAGCACACAAAAATTCAGAAGAAGTTTTATTCCAAAATTTTCAATATACTTTTGACAAAAATAAGAAAAAAGAAGAATGTAAAGATTATGATAAAACAATAATTAGAGTGGATAGACTTCAAACAACAATTAAAACTGTTTTAGAATATTTCAATTGACTTAGAAAGAAACATATTTATATTCCATTTTATCAAAGAAAATATTCTTGAAATAAAGATTATTTAGAACGATTAATTGATGATATTGAGCTTTTGGCAGATAAATATCCATCTCATTCTTTCAAAAAAGGTGAAAATTATCATTTTTTAAGCACAATAACAACTAAATCAAAAGGTCATAGCAACAAAAACGAGATAATTGATGGTCAACAAAGAACTATTACATTAATTTTTACTAATTTTGCTTTATTTAAATATTTATGTCAAAGAAAAATCAAAGATTATGAAATTCCATGAATTTATGATTCTATGTTCAATAATTCTTATGATAACCAAGATTACGATAATCAAGATTTTGTTGGTAAATGAATTGACAACCCTTCCAAACTTAATGGACTTTTAAATTTTTCAAAACTTTTTGAAAATAATATAGAAGCAATCCAAGATATTTGAGGAGGAAAGAAAATTAATGGAAAAGAATCTAAACCTAACAAAATTAATCAAGATGAAGGCGAAAAACAATTAAAAGAAAATTTAATTTATATTTATAGCTATCTTTCTAATAAACTAGATCAAAAAGACGACTTATATGTCAAAGATTTTGTCGAAAGACTTTTATATGGTTTTGTTATTAATCACGTAGAAGTTCAAGAAGGTGCTTCTGAGCAAATTTTTGAAAGAATGAATTTAATGAGTAAAAAACTAAATAATCTAGAAATGCTTAAAGCTTATATTTATGAAAGATTAATTAATAAAGATTTAGAGGACAAAGAAATTCAAATTAATTTAGAAAACTTTATGCAATTATTTTATTCATTCTTTATTAAAGGGAAACCGAAAGCAGAAAATTTAGAAGTGACAGAAAGTCCAAATTTAAAACTTTTTACAACTTATTTAAATAATAAATATGAACTGAAAATGAATTCAAATTATGAGTATTCTCCTCTATATATCATTAAAAAGTTTTTGGAAATTCATTCAAATGAAGCTAAAGATGATTCATGATTAGAAGCTTTACTTTTAGAAAAACTTAAATTTCAATATTCATTGATCAAAAATCAAGAACATTTTAATAATTGAAAAAATGATTTTGACAAATTCAAAAAAATTTATCCTAAAAGAGAAAAAACTTCTAATCCAGATTTAATCGAATGACTATTTCCTTTTGTTTCTATGGCTTCAAAAGGGAATGTGACCGTTTTTCTTCCGTTAGTTATTTTTATTCTCGATTCTTTTGAAATTTTGGATAAAAAAATAGAAGGTGGTGAAACAAAAAAATTATCTATTTGAAGAGAAGTGATTAAATTATTATTCGAAATTGAAAGATTTACTTTTATTTGAAAAACAGCTAAATTTGAAGGGCAATCACTCTCACGTGGAGTTTACATTTTGATAGATAAACTCAAAAAAGAATCTAATTTAACTGCCCAAGCTCTTAGAAAGGGTCTTTTTGAATTAGTCTTTAACAATCAAAAAGTTCTTCTTGTTGATGATAAGTTTATTCTTGATGATGAATTTAAGTTAACTATTTACAACGAAATAGACAATAATTTCAAAAATAATGTAGATTCTAAATCAAGAAATAGTGAATATACAGAACTAATGTTTAGAATCATTTGATATTTAAAGAATTCAAGAAATTCTTTCCCAAGATTAAACTCATGATGACATATAGGGGAATTTGAAGTTTTATTCAAAGAACCTTCTTGAGATCATTTTTATGCCACAAATTCTAAAATAAAAAATCTTGACATTGAAAGTAATGAAGATAAAGACAAACTTATTAATTCTATCGGAAATGGATTTATACTTCAATCATCCTTAAATTCTAAATATAAAAATAACTCTGTTGAAGAAAAATATGACAATTTAAAAAAACAGACTGGAATTTTTTTATCTTTCGTTAATTCACAAGAAGGCTTAGAACCTTTATCTAAAGAATGAAATTCAGAAAAAATAGAAAAAAGAAGAGATGACATTGTTGAATTAATTAAAGAAATTTATTTAAAAAGTTAGCATTTTTCAGCTAACTTTTTTATTCTTGAATTTCAAATGAAATTAAATTACGATTAATAAATTTAGGATCCATAATTTTTTCTAAATCCTCAAATGATTTTATTTTTTCGCTTTTAGCAATATGAAATTCTCAAAGAATTAATTCGTTTTTAAAAACGGGATGATCATTGTTGTCACGAATAATTTTTAAATACGAACAAAATCATTCGATTTGATTAATTAATTCATTTGATAACTCTATTTGAGTTAAATCAAAACTAATTTTTCAAACAAAATCATTTGTCTTTTGAGCTTCACTATGTTCATCTTGATAAAGTTTTTGTGCTTGAAAAACTTCATCTAGGAAATCAATTAATTGTTCATGTTCTTTCGTAATTTTTCCAATTGATTTATATTCAATATTTGATGAGATGTTGTAACTTTTGATGTAATTTTTATTTTTAAAGTAAAGAAAAATTAATAAAATCCCAATTAAAACCAAAAGAGCTAAAAGTCCAAATCCAATGTAAATTAAATATTTAATTGATAAGCTTTCATTTCAAACGGATAAACCTTGGAAAACTTCAAAAAATAAGGTAGAGAGCACGAAAGTAAGTCCAAAAGCAATTAAGAAACGACCATTTCAAGTTGTGAGTTTCTTTGTCTTTTTTCAAAATTTAGGATCTTCGGAATTTGCAATTTTAATTCTTTGATAGATATCTTCGAAGAAATTATTTGAAAGTACTTTTAAATTAGAAACTGGGCTTACAACTTCTTTCTGATTATTTTTAAAAGTAGCATTTACATGTTTTCAATCAAATAGTCTTTGTTCAATTTGTTCAAGTGCATCAATTAAGACTTTATTTGAAATTTCTGCAATATCTTTGTTTTTAATAAAGTTCTCAAATCCTTTTCTAAATTCTTTTTGTTCAAGATTGTTTTGAAGCTCATTTTGAATTAAAGAAATTAATTGGATTTTAAAAGCTCTTCTTAAATTTTTATAGATCGCACTTTTTAAAGAATTGAATTTTTCGTGATTATCAGCTCATGTACTTGGGATAAAATTCACCAAGTCAATTTGTTTTAAATAGTTTTTATATCGAATTGGATCGTTAGAAGTTTTAATATATCCATTTTGAGATAAGTTTGTAACTAAAATTTCTCTTAAAGTTGTTTCATCAATTGGCTCAAAATGATCGTTTTTTTCTTCTTTGAAATCACATTTTGAAGGATCATTTTTTTGATCAAAACTTCTTTGTAAAAAAGTTTGATCAAAGCTAGTTTCTAGAAAAATAAAGCAAAGATTTTTTAAGAAGAGTAAAGTTCTTTGACTAATTGCTCGGTCAAACAATTCTTGGTAAATTGTTTTGATTTGTTCTATTGTTTTATTTATTGAAAATTCTTTTTTCATATTTTTAACTTTCTTATTACTTATTTTAACAAATCTTGATTATTTTGAAAACTTGCACATTTTTAGTTTTATAATTAAAACCACCTTAAAAGTTTATTTTAATTAATTAAAATAACTTTTTTAATCTAAAAGTTAAAGGAGATTTTATGAAAAAAACTTATAAATTATTTTTAGGAAGTATCATTCCTTCTTTAACTCTTCCGCTTGTACTTGTTTCAAGTACAAATTCTAATATTCCTCCTCAACGAAATATTAATGAATACCAAACCAGTTCTTTGGATATTACAGATACAAATTTGGAATTTAATGATTGAATGAAATATGTAGATGGTCAAAAGAGATTAGGAGATCTTTCGATCCCCGGAACACACAATTCTGCAATGTTTAGTGGTTGAGGTGCTAAATGATTTTTTGGACAAGCCTGAGCAAAAACTCAAAGTCGAAATTTTCAAAATCAATTAAAATCTGGAATTCGTTTTTTTGATCTTAGAATATCAACTGATATGTGAATTTATCATGGCAATGTTGGTTCAAATTATGACTTGAAAAAAGTTTTAAAAGAATTTGTAACCTTTTTAAAAGCACATCCAAATGAAGTTATTTTAATTCGTTATAAAGATGAAAATTCAGATCCTAAAAAGATGAGTTCTAGAGATGCGTTAGAATGAAAAAAAGAAATTGTAAAAACTTTTGAAAATCCTGAAATTCGTGATTATATTTATAAGAACAGTAGTCAAGACTCATTTGAAAATCCTACACTAGATTCTGTTCGGGGTAAAATTTTTGTTTTAGATAACATGCACAAAAATATTTGAAAAAATAATTTTAGCTATGGTGCTGCTTGATGATCTGTTTTAATTGATGTTCAAGATGAATGAAATACCACTGAACAAGTTAAAATGCAAAAAATTAAGGAAACTTTAAATCTTTCTAATAATGAAAATAACGGAAATCATTTAATTATTAATTTTACATCTAGATCAAAAGATAATAGTAAGCCTTACGAAACTCATAAAGAAATTAATAAACAAACTATGGCTTATTTAAAAGCTAACAATATATTAAGAACCGGAGTTTTAATTTTTGACTTCCCTGGCGATGCACTTCTTAAAAGAATAGTTCAAACAAATTACACTTATACCCAAGAAGAATTAAATCGTCCGAATCTTTTACCAAGAGTTAATTTAAACTTTTTTTCTCCAACAGCAGGTGAGAATTTTATTCAAGCTAACGCAAGCTTAGCAAATTTAGATCTTTCTGTTGAAATTTTAGATACAAAAAAAGAAGTAAGAACTCCTGTCAATGTTAGAATAGATATCAATTCAAATAGAATTTATTTACCTAATAATTTACAAGTAACAGATCGAATTATGATCACTTACAATCAAAAAACAATTCCAAATATTTATTACCCTCAGCCTCAAAAGTACAATCAAACTGTTAAGTGAGTTTCGGTTGAAAAAAATTCATTATTTGATCGTTTGCTCGCTAATTTAGAGAATAAAGTGCGTGAAGGAAGACGATCTTTAATTGAAATTACTGGTCTGGGTTCAAGTGAAACTAAACTTTTTACAAATTATTTTGCAAGACCTTTGATTCAACTTAAACAAAATCCAACCGTAACACAAGAATCAATTAACCAACTTCGTGATTTAAATTTAGCATTAAAAAACAATTTTGATACTTGATTAAATTTATTAAAAAAGAAAAAAGAAGTTGAAACAAAAATTCAACTTTTAAATCAAAGCTTAGTTTCAAATTACCTTAATCAAAATGACTTTGAATCATTTTTTCAAGAAATAAATAATCAAGAAGCAGAATATCAAAGAATTCTTTCTTTAAATTCTTTACCAACTATAGCTCAATGAAATTCTTATTTCAATTTTTATCAATCAGCAGATTTAAAAATTAGTTTTTTAAATGATATTATTGCTCAAAATCAAGCTTTTAATCGTGATTCATTTTTAAATAAACTTCATTTACCTAATAATTTAAATTGAGCAAATCAGTTTTATTTAAATTTAATTGATTCAAAATTAACTTTAATGAAAACTAATTTAGTTAACTCAATTTCTAATTTTAGTAATGATTCAAAATTATCAGCTAAACGAACAATCGAAAACTTAAACTCTCAATTTGTTAATTTTGGTAATTTTGTAGATTCTAGTTCTAATCAACTTAGTAATGCACTAGACTCAGCAACTAATTTATCAAGTGTGCAAAAAAACTTTTTCCACACTGATTTTGAAGCAGCTTTAACTTCTAATAGAAATTCTGATGTTACTAGTTTGATAGCTAAAATTAATCAATTTAATAGTTTTCTAGCAAATGTTGAGACTCAAATTGCAAACTATAATCAAGTACTAAGTTCAAATTACTATAATTTTGCTTCTAACATTCAAAAAACAAATTTTACTAACTGAACTAATCAATTAAAAGCCAATAAGTCAACTTGGAATTATGCTGAACTAAATAATTTAATTATCAAAATTAATAATTTAGTACAAGAAATGCAAAGAAATTTTGAAAGTTATGAAGCTCGTAAAAAACAACTTCAAATGAAGTTAATGGATTAACTTATATCAGTGATTTAGAAAAACAAAATTTCCAAAATGAACTAGAATCTAATCGAGATTTAGAACAGATGGAAATTAAAAAAGAGGCGTTAATTACAAAAAATAAAGAAAATGAGTCATTAATAAATTTTGCACTATCTAAACTAGGACAGAAAAAATTAACAATTTATTAAATTGGATAGCCCCATACTATATTCGTATGGGGTTTTTCAATTCAGACATGATTGAATTCTAAATTTATTGTATCAATGAACATAATTAGATATCACTTTTTCTAGTTCATTCAAAGTCATAGCTTTGATATTTAAATCTCTAATTAATTCAGTTTTTAAATTTGAAAATCAATATTCCACAACTCTATTATCTAAACTATTTCCTACTTTTGAAAGCGAAATTATTCCACCTTTATTTTGAATAAAACGAGAAAAATCATCAGATGTATAAGTTGAGCAATGATCTGAATGTAGTATAAAAC